>JAJPZP010000062.1:0-2427 GCA_021204285.1 Lachnospiraceae bacterium
TTCCCTCTTCCAGTGCATTTGCAAGTTCCGGGGGGAAGATAGAGCGCACATCACCGAGCGTATATCCGCCGCACACACAGGGTTCCACATCTCCCAGAGACCTTGACGGCACATTCTGGCAAAAATCCGCGAAAAGCTGAACCGGCACTTTGCCTCCGCCAAGGCGATAAGCCGCGCGTTCCAGACCTCTCTGGAATGTCACACCGGCAAGTATATCATCTCCGGGAAAATCCTGTGGCGTCACTGTCACAATGATTGCGCTGTTCGCATTTTTTCCGTCACGTGCCTGATAACTCATGCCGTTAACCGCAAGCAGACCGTCTTCGGAAGATGCATTCACGACCCAGCCGCCCGGACACATGCAGAAGGAATAGACACCCCTGCCATCCCCGGCACGACGCGTCAGTTTATAGGACGCCGCCGGTAAAAAAGATGGATAAGCCGGCCCGTACTGACTCTGGTTGATCATCTCCTGCAGATGCTCGATCCGGACGCCAACTGCAAAGGATTTCGGCTGCATCGGCACACCGCGCTCCCGCAACATGGCAAAGGTATCGCGCGCACTGTGGCCAATCGCAAGAACAACCTGTTCCGCTTCAAGAAACTCTTCCGTCCCCCGGCTCTGCGCAGTGAGCCCACGCACCTGTCCACCCTCGATCCGGATATCCGTGACCAGAGTTCCAAAACGCACCTCTCCGCCATTTCTCTCAATCTCTTCCCGCAGCCACATCACAATCCCAACCAGGAGATCCGTACCCAGATGCGGGCTGTTTTCATAAAGAATCTCCTCCGGTGCTCCAGCCTCTACAAAGAGCTCGAGTACCTTCCGGTTCCGCCCTGCCGCGTCCTTGACAAGCGTGTTCAGTTTTCCATCCGAAAAAGTTCCCGCTCCGCCCTCACCAAACTGCACGTTCGACTGCACATCCAGTTCTCCGGTCTTCCAGAAACGCCGGACTGTCCGTGTACGGTCTGCTGCGCGCTCGCCGCGCTCCAGAACAAGCGGCGCATATCCGGCCCTTGCGAGCTGGAGCGCACAGAAAAGTCCCGCTGGTCCGGCTCCGATAATGACAGGGCGATGACGCAACGGTTCTGTCCCGGGCTCCGGAAACTGATAAAGAATGCGTTCTGTGCGCACCACCTGTCCTGGCGCGTGTCGCAGCACTGCTTTCTCATGCTTTATCTCCACATCAATCAGGTAGACATATTTCAGCTCTCCGCCGCGGGCATCCAGTGACCGGCGCATGATCTGGTAGCGGATCAGTTCCTCCGGGCGAATATGAAGTGTTTTTATAATTTTATCTCTCAGCTGCTCCGGCGTGTGTAAGACCGGAAGCTTTAAATCCCGTATGGTAAGCAAAGACGTCTTTTCCTTTCTTCCAAAGCAGTCCAGTCCGTCATGTAACTGTCGCTCAATACCTTTGGCGAATGAAGATTAATATTCTGGGTTTCCCGCCGCAGCTCTTCCGGCAAGATATCCGCTCGTCCAGGCCCACTGCAGATTGTAGCCTCCGCACTCACCGTCCACATCAAGCAATTCTCCGGCAAGATATAATCCCGGCATGAGAACAGATTCCATGGAAATTCCCTTCAGTTCACCAAGCGGCACGCCTCCTGCACAGACCTGCGCATGCTCCGGTCCCCTGCACTTCGTGATATGGAAGTCCATCCGTCTGATCTGCTCTGCCAATGCGCGTATATCTGTCCCCTTCCAGTCCAGGCCACGCTTCTGCATGGGAATATCCGCTCTCATAAAAAGTGCCTTTGAGAGTTTTTCCGGAAATACGCCGAGCAGAATATCCGCTCCGCGACGTTCTCCCAACATCCGTATGCGCTTCTCAAGAAGCTGCTCTGTATGCGCTTCTAAAATTTCCGGCCAGAAATCGAGTAAAACCGTACAGCGTTTACCCGCTGCACAGGCAACGGCCGCATAACGGCTAAGCTGAAAGACAGGAATACCGGAGAGGCCATAGGAAGTAAACTGCACTTCCCCCCTGTCCTGATATTCTTCCACACCGGTTTTCAGCGTCACGCGCGCCTCCGCACGCACACCGGCCAGTTTCCCGCAGTCCTGTTCCTCCGCAATGAGTCCGGTCAGTGCAGGAAAAGGACCCGTCACTGTGTGTCCAAATGTCTCCGCAAAGCGATAACTGTCTCCGTCTGAACCGGTCTGGGGCGCAGCTTTTGAGCCACAGGCAAGAACAAGCGCATCGCCCTCGTAGACCCAGCTGTCCGTCTTTGCCAGGAAACACCCTCCCTTTTTTTCGATTTCCCTTATCTTCGTATTGCAGACCGTCTTCACATGCAGACGTTCCGCCTCAAGCCGCAGAGCGTCCGCGATTGACGCTGCCTGTCCGCTTGCCGGATAGACCCAGCCTTCACGGTCTTTCACCTGAATGCCTACACGATCAAAAAAACGGACGGCGTCAT
>JAJPZP010000062.1:2437-5024 GCA_021204285.1 Lachnospiraceae bacterium
ATGTCACTTTCGCAACTAACTCCGCCGCCGAGATCGCTGCCATAAGTCCGGATGCACCGCCGCCAATGACCAGTATGTGTGTCATTTTATCCCTCGTAAAGCGACCGGTTCGCCTCGGTATAACCTGTCGGCAGATCCGGCTTTGCCTCCTTAATCCGCGCGAGAAGTTCCCTCGCCTCTTCCATGCTTTCAAACTGGAACATTTCTTTTTTTCCATCCTCCGTCACAACGATGACCCGGCCGATCTCCGTCTGATAACTGCCGCAGCAGAGTTTTGAATTCACATCCTCGTGCTGAAGATAAGCCCAGCGCAGCTGGTCGAGCGGCAGCTCACAGCTCTTCAACAGCTTTCGATAAGAAATCTTTCCATCTTCCACTTTGATATTCGCCATTCCCCAGTCCTCCTTCTTATTCATCCCCGGCGTGCAGCCTTCTGCAGGATGTTCATTCCATAGTCTGTCCCGATCATGGGAGCTTAATAAGTCCACTGTCTTTCAATTTCTGCAGAGATAAAAGAATTCCAAATTTCGCATGTTCCCAGGTCAGACCTCCCTGAAAATAAACGGCATAGGGCGGACGGATCGGTCCATCAGCGGAGAGTTCAATCGAAGAACCCTGCACAAAAGCGCCCGCCGCCATGATCACATCACTGTCATAGCCCGGCATTGCCCAGGGTTCGGGACTTACATAACTGTCCACCGGAGCTGCAGCCTGAATTCCTCGGCAGAACTCGATCACGCCCTCCGGCGTTCCGAAGGTGATCGCCTGGATAATATCATGACGACTCTCCTTTCCATCCGGCAGCACAGCAAATCCAAGCCTCTCAAAGAGATTGGCCGCGAAAATCGCCCCTTTCAGCGCCCCCGCAGTCACCGTCGGCGCCAGGAAAAATCCCTGATAGAAAGACGTCATAAGTCCCAGCGATGCGCCGACCTCCCGTCCGAGTCCCGGTGAGGTCAGCCGATATGCGCAGTTCTCGACATATGCCTCTTTTCCGACAATGTAGCCTCCCGTCGGGGCGAGCCCGCCACCCGGATTTTTGATAAGAGAGCCCACCGTGAGATCCGCTCCGACGTCCCCCGGTTCGATCCGCTCGACGAACTCTCCGTAACAGTTGTCGACCATGCAGATAATATCCGGCCTCACAGATTTCACAAAAGCAATCGCTTCCCCGATCTCCTCCACAGACAGTGTACGGCGCGTCTGATAACCCTTCGAACGCTGAATGTGCACCATCTTCGTCCTCTCATTGATCGTGGCACGGATACCTTCAAAATCAAAACTGCTGTCCGCAAGCAGATCCACCTGGCAGTAGGTAACGCCGTACTCCTTAAGACTTCCGTTTCCGGGGCGAATACCAATGACCTCCTCCAGCGTATCATACGGCTTACCGGAAATCGCCAGCAATTCGTCACCCGGACGCAGATTTGCCGCCAGGGAAACCGCCAGCGCATGGGTCCCACAGGTGATCTGCGGACGCACCAGCCCCGCCTCCGTGTGAAAAACCTCCGCGTAAACTTTTTCCAGTGTATCGCGCCCGATATCATTATAACCGTAGCCACTTGAACTTCCAAGGCAGGCCTCGCTGACCCGGTTTCGCTGCATTGCGCCAAGAACTTTCAGTTGATTATATTCCGCAGTCTCGTCGACTGTGGCAAAGCGCTCCCTCAATTCTGCTTCAATCTGCTGACCGTATGTCCAGACTTCACGGTCGATACCCATGTTTTCATACATCGTTTCCAGATTCATCTTTTTTCCTCTTCTCGCAACTCATACTGTTCACTCCGTCCTTCAGCGAACGAAATTTGTCTGGTATGCCCGCTCTGTCTGAGGCAACGCAACGCCGGCCTTTGCCCCCGCCTCGAAACATTTCAGCATCCAGGCCAGATTGCGAGCCAGATTGCGCATGGTCTGCATTCCTTCTTCATCAGATTCCGCTTCTCCCGGAACGCGCCCGTGCGCAAGATTCCAGTAAGTAGAACCGGCGACCGGCATCTGGGAGATGCCAAAATACTTATTCAGGACGTCGAACGAAGCACTTGTACCGCCCCTGCGCGCAACCGCGACCGCCGCGCCCGGTTTAAACGCAAAAGAACTGCCGCTGCTATAGAAGACCCGGTCAAGGAAAGAAAGCACCCGTCCGCTCGGATGTGCATAGTAAACCGGCGTGCCGAACACGAAACCATCCGCCTCCTTCGCCTTCGCAACAAACTCATTCACCTTATCGTCTGTGAATACGCAGCCCTGTTCAGAACATTGTCCACAGCCAATGCAATCTCTGACGGGGCCGCCGCCAATCTGGAAAATCTCATAGGATATCCCTTCTTTCTCAAGCTGCATCCCGATTTCAAGCTGTGCCCGTTTCGTATTACCATTCTTCTTCGAACTTCCGTTTAACATTAAAACCTTCATAAGAATTCTCCTCCATTCCTAAATAATTGCCTTTTCCTGCAGGACTTCCGCCATACGCCTCAGCAGCTGTTCCTCATCATAAGCGAAATCCTTTTTATTCAGCCAGATTGCATCCTGCTCCCGCTTAAACCAGGTGAGCTGACGCTTTGCTAAATGGCGCGTGTCGCGCTTCAGG
>JAJPZP010000173.1:0-351 GCA_021204285.1 Lachnospiraceae bacterium
CCCTGTGAGAGGAACCGAAGGCATCGCAAACATAGAGATCCGCCAGATCGGCCAGCTCCCTGCTGAACTCCTCGCCATTCTTCGTCTCCTCCGCACCGCGGAAACGGGTGTTCTGCAGAAGAATCACATCGCCCTCCTGCATCCCGGCGACTGCCTTCGTCGCAGCCTCGCCGGTCACATGATAATCGGAGATAAATTTCACTTCTTTTCCGAGTTTCTCAGAAAGACGCGCCGCCACCGGAGCCAGGGACTCGCCCTCATTCGGTCCGTTCTTCACCTTTCCGAGATGAGAGCAGAGGATCACCTTTCCCCCGTCCGCGATCAGCTTTTTGATCGTCGGAAGTGCCGCGC
>JAJPZP010000173.1:361-4996 GCA_021204285.1 Lachnospiraceae bacterium
TCATCCGTAATCACGCCGTCTTGTAACGGGACGTGGAGGTCACAGCGGACAAGATAGCGTTTGCCCTTCGCGTTGATATCGTCTACCGTCTTTTTGTTTAATGCCATAATATAGCCTCCATTTTTAAAGGATTGGAAAAAAGGTCCGGTCCTGAAGACCGGACCTTTTGAGGTCTTGAATAATGCGCCGTGCGCCGCTCGACTCCGCTTCGTCTCGCTGTCGGGCTGTCGCCCTATAGAATCTGGCAAGCCCAGCTGCTTGTGCGCAAGCGCCCGCAGCTGCTCTTGCCATCTTCTGAACGGCTCATAGCTTACGCAAGCTCCGCAAAGTATTTAATCGTCCGCACCATCTGGGACACGTAGGAGTTCTCGTTGTCATACCAGGAGACAACTTCCACCTGCGTCTTTCCATCCGGGAGCGGGGAGACCATGGTCTGGGTCGCATCGAAGAGGGAACCGTACTTCATGCCGACAACATCGCTGGACACGATCTCATCCTCCGTGTAGCCGTAGGACTCGGTCTGGGCAGCCTTCATCGCCGCATTGATCTCTTCCTTCGTCACAGCCTTGTCCACAACCGCGAACAGAAGCGTGGTGGAACCGGTCGGGGTCGGCACACGCTGTGCCGCACCGATAAGCTTGCCGTTCAGTTCGGGGATAACGAGACCGATCGCCTTCGCTGCGCCCGTGCTGTTCGGGACGATATTGACTGCCGCTGCGCGGGATCTTCTGAGATCACCTTTTCTCTGCGGTCCGTCAAGGATCATCTGATCGCCGGTGTAAGCATGAATCGTGCACATGATACCGGACTCAATCGGAGCCAGGTCATTGAGTGCCTTCGCCATCGGAGCGAGACAGTTCGTCGTGCAGGATGCTGCGGAAATCACCGTATCCTCCTTCTTCAGGCTCGTGTGGTTTACATTGTAAACGATGGTCGGAAGATCATTTCCGGCCGGAGCGGAGATAACAACCTTCTTCGCGCCCGCAGTGATATGAGCGGAAGCCTTTTCCTTCGACGTATAGAAACCGGTGCACTCAAGCACAACATCTACATCAAGCTCGCCCCACGGAAGCTCCGCTGCATTCGCCTTCGCATAGATCTTGATCTCTTTTCCGTCGACAATGATGGAATCCTCGGTCGCGGATACGGTCTCAGCCAGAGCATATTTCCCCTGAGAAGAGTCATACTTCAGAAGATGCGCAAGCATCTTCGGAGAAGTCAGATCGTTGATCGCAACGACTTCATATCCTTCTGCGCCAAACATCTGTCTGAATGCAAGGCGTCCGATACGTCCAAAACCATTAATCGCTACTTTTACTGCCATGTTTCATTCCTCCTGAAAAATAAATGGGTATTATTTATACTTTTCTGATCTTTTTTTGATGGTCAGAAAAGTATCAACCAAAGCCAACCACTTTTTATTCTACCTGTTTTGCCAAAAAATATCAATACCCAATCAGAAAGATTCTTTGTTTTTCTTATCTTCAGCAGGATGAATGATATTCAGCAGGATCGCGACGAACGCGGTCGGCACAATGCCAGACCCGCCAAAGATCAGCGTCACAAAAGTCGGCATATAGCTGAGCACTGCCGTCGTACTGCCGATACCGTAGCCGACACCGAGGGCAATTGACACAATCGTCGTCGTGCGGACGTCAACGCCGTCCTTCGTGATCAGATTGATACCACTGACAATAATCGACGCGAACATCATAACCGCTGCGCCGCCCAGGACGCTCTGCGGCATGATGTTGACAACCGCCGCCAGCTTCGGGCAAAGACCGCAGAGAACCAGAAAAATCGCGCCGATACTGAGCGCGAAACGGTTCACGATACCGGTCATGGAGATCAGGCCCACATTCTGGCTGAACGAAGTATTCGGGAGTACACCGAAAAGAGAAGCCAGCGAGGAGCCAAGGCCGTCACAGATAATGCCGCCCGAGAGTTCGGAATCCGTCGGCTCACGATGCATGCCGCCTTCAATCGCGCCGGAAATATCGCCAACCGTCTCCACCGCCGTGACGATGAACATAATCATGATCGGAACGATCGCCGTCGCGTTGAACACCATTTTCACAGGCATAAACGACGGAATCGCAAACCAGGATGCCGACGCGACGCTGCTCCACTGCACAACCCAGGAGTATGTGTACTCCGCGCCGTCCGCGTCAATCCCGGTTGTCGGAAGCACAAAGCCAAGGATCGTCGCCAGAATATAACCTGCAATGATACCGATCAGAATACAGGAGGAACTCGCCATTCCCTTGCAGAAATGCTTGGCTACGATGATCACAATCAGCACAAACAGCGCCAGCAGAAGATTAACCGGCGATCCATAATCCGCATTTGAACTTCCGCCGCCGAAATAGCCGACGCCAACGCTTAAAAGCGAAAGGCCGATCGCCATCACGACACAGCCGGTGACGACGCTCGGAAAGAATCTGCGCAGCGGCTTCAGACAGAATCCCAGTATGCCTTCAAAAAGTCCGCCGATCAGCGTCGCTCCCATAATCGCTCCATAGGCGTAGACGCCGCCGCCCAGGGAATTGGCAACGCTCGTAAATACCCCGATAAAGCCGGAACTCGTACCCATAATGATCGGCACCTTGCCGCCCATCGGGCCGATTGCATAGAGCTGGATCAATGTCACAACGCCGGCGACCAGCATCGCGTTCTGTAAAAGCGAAATGCGCAGCGCCGTATAATCACCGCCCGCAATGCCACAGATCCCCATGATCACGATGATCGGCGTCAGATTTCCGACAAACATCGCCATAACATGCTGCAGTCCAAGCGGAATCGCCTGCCTCAGCGGAATACGTCCCTCGAATTCGTATGGACTGCCAGTGATTTCTTTTTTGTTTTCATCCATAATGAAACCCTCCTGTAAGAAAAAATAACAGATACGCCGATAAAATTGAGAAAAGACGCAAAAGCACGGTTTTATTGCTCTTGCGTCTTTGCATGAGTCTATTGTAAAAAATATTCCGAAAAATGTCAACAGCTTTATACCATAACAGAGCCGCCGCAAATGCGGCGGCTCCATAACGCATCTCTTAAATAATAATCAGTCTTCTTCCGGTACCAGCTCTGTCGAAAACTCCTTCGGCGGGAAGATCTTCGAGAAGATCAGGAAGAAAATCAGCGCTACGACAAGTCCGGGGATAATCGTCTGGCTGAAATGAAGGCCAAACAGGTTGCCACCTGAGAAATTGTCAAGGTAAATGACCATGACAGAACCGGAAATCAGAGCTGCAATCGTCCCGGCAAGGGAAGCACCCTTCCAGTAGTGTCCCAGTACATAGGGGAAGAAAGCGCCTGCCGCGCGCAGGGTGAAGCAGAACATCAGCAGCGTCACGATGCTGGAAGTATTGAACATCGCAATGAACATGGAAGCGATTCCCACAATGCCCATGACAATCTTCGTGACCTTCATGACTTCTTCATTCGTCGCGTCAGGCTTCAGAGCCGCACGATAAATATCATTGGCAAAGATACTGCCCGCGCCCAGAAGATCGGAGTCAGAGGAAGACATCGTCGCGGAAATGATTCCGGCAAACAGGATACCACAGATGATCGCCGGCAGCGCTTCGATCGCCAGCACCGGCAATGCATAACGCGCTCCTACATCCGCGAAATCGTCTGCATTGAAAGTTCCCATATTAATCAGCGCCAGTGTGATCACGCCAAGCACCGCCGGGATGAATGCATAGATAAAGTTGACAAGCGCCGCAAGAATGGATCCCTGTCTCGCCGCCTTGCCGTCTCTCGCCGAATAATAACGGGACACGGCCTCCTGACCGACCGTGAAGGTCGCCACATACATGATGGTGAGCGAGATAATATCGGAAACCGAATATCCGGACAGCATGCCAAAGGTTTCCGACGGCACATTCGCCACGACATTGCCCCAGCCTCCCGCCAGATTGATTGCGAAGGGAACGGCAATGATCATGCCGATCACAATCAGAAATACCTGCACAAAGTCGGTCAGCGTCACACTCCACATTCCGCCCATCACCGAATAAATCGTGACGACAATCGCGACAATCAATACCGCCAGTTTGTAGCCAATTCCCAGCATGGTCGATAAAATAACAGCAGACGCGATGAACTGACCGGCTGTCAGTCCTACCAGCGGCAGCAGCATAATGATCGCCGTGATCAGTCCTGCGCTCTTTCCATAACGGCGACGGAAATATTCCGGCACTGTCTTCACGGTCGCCTCACGGAACTTTGGCGCAAGGAAGGTCAGAATCACAAAGGCAAAGCCCATCGTGATAATGTACCAGGAGGCCGAAAGGCCATACCCGCCCATGCCGTTCTGCACGACACCCAGAGAGCTGCCTCCTCCAATCTCCGTGGCGGCCAGCGTTCCCGCCATCAGAAGCGGTCCCAGACGGCGTCCGGCAACCATAAAATCCGTGTTTGACTTGATCCTCTGTGATGAATACCAGCCGATAAACAGCATGATCAGCAGATAGATGACCACGATTACGGTTACAGTCATGTTTACTTGCATACTTTCCCTCCTTCTTTTCCGAAAACACATCAGGTTTCCTCTGAAAATAAAATGTCAGGGCAAGCTGCCGAACTCATATGGGTGGCATCCTTGCCCTGACAAACGTATTGTAC
>JAJPZP010000157.1:0-4679 GCA_021204285.1 Lachnospiraceae bacterium
CCCGACGGGGCCTGCCGCCCTCGACCCGCCAAGGCGTTTCACCCTTGACCCGATGGGGCTGCCGCCCTCAACCTGCTAAGGGAGCTTTGCCCCTTAACCCCTACCAAAAACCTGCCACCGGCAGCTTTTCTGTACGCCGGGTGATCAGGACACGTCGGTGCCTATATATCCACCGGACATTCATCGCCCTTCTGCATCCGACCAAAAGTTTCAATTCTGAAAGTTGTACATGCCGAAAGGGCAGCGGTGAAATTTTTCGACACTGCCCCTCGGCAAATTTTAATTGCTTAAATTTTCAGATATGGTCATCAGATTTTTTTCTTTTTACCATAGATAACCATGCCGCCAATACCCGCAAGCGCTGCCAGCAGTAATATTACCCATAAAAACAGATTGGCCGTATCTCCGGTTTTTACATCTGTTGATACGCTGCTCGAGGTTGTTGTGCTGTCATCACCAGAGTTGGAGCTGGAGGAACTGTTGGAACTTCCAGAACTGCCAGAGGTGCTGCTTTCACTCGAGGTTTTTGTCCACTTCGCATAGAGTGTCATATCTGATTTGACAGCAGTACTAAAGTCATACGCCTCTGTCAAAGCCTCATCTGCGTACCAACCCGCAAACGTATATCCGTCTCTTGTCGGGGCTGTCGGTTCGGTTGCTGTTTTTCCGTCCTTTACTGTCTGGCCTTCCACATTGCTTCCGCCGTTGCTCTCAAAAGTGACGGACCATTCCTGGGCGGCTACCATTTGCGTCTCCGCAACATTGGCAGGAATATAGATGTTTTGGTTGGCAACGCTCACAGAAATATTTCCTGTCGTATAAAGACTTGATCCGGCTTCAAAATCTTCCTGTGCCAGATAAGCGGTTCCATTCAGTGTCATAACAACGTTTTCCGGCAACGATGTCACTTTGTCTTTGATTTTGCATGTTACAACAATCGTACTGCCGTCGTTCGTAACATTGTAACTAGCTACCTCAAACAGGTCACTTGTGAACTCATAGCTATTTGTATCAGCTGTCAAACGGCTGTCCAGCTCAACCGTGAACTGGAAAGTTCCGCTGGTTTGTTCTGATGAAAGGTAGAGGTTCACCAGGCTTTTGAGGTTATCGCTCATTGTGTAAGTCGTGGTGTACGCAACTTCATATTGAGCAAGCGAATCGTCTTCCGTAATCACATCAGGTCCTTCAATGACGACTGTTCCGTAATCCGTTGTCGGCTGTACCAGCGCGACAGCATATCCGTTCTCATTCCCGCTTGGAATGATGAAGGAAATTTCTCCATCCTTCACGGTTGTCGCATACACCTTTACCTCTGCATTCGCGGCAGGTGTTCCGTTTTCGTTTGTTTCCTGAACCAGAACATAAACCGGAAGTGCAGAATTGTAACTCGTATTTGATGCGACAGCGATTCCGCCCACCGTCAGTTCCGAAGCGGAATCTCTCTGCGTCCAGAAGGTGGCAAGCGGGTCTCCCCAGCCCTTTCCGGTGGATGCATTTGTCAATGCGGTTATGCTATCGTCGCTTGCATTGGCAAGCTTGACGTTATAATCAGAAGGCGTGACTGTCTTGCTGTCTGTCGCAAAATAGACACCCTCATTGCCAATCGTCGCATTACCCGAAATACTCAGATATCTTCCATCACCGTATGAACCTTCGATACCTGCAGTCATCCAGCCATAACCGGTGCTTGTAATTGCAAGATCGTTTGAGTTACCTCCCGAAGCTGTACGAATACTGGTCTCACTATTTACAGTGATAGTTGCGTTCTGATAGTTTCCGGAAATCGTTCCCCCGTTGAGCTCGGCTTTTGGTATATACGATGTATGGTAATTTGAAGCATCAAAGGCTAATCCGCCTCCAACACCGGAAGCATAGTTGCCGGTTATCGTGCCTCCTTTCATAATGAAGGTTCCGCCCCTTCGCACCAGAACTCCGCCGCCATCTCCATTAAAGGCAACATTGTCGGAAATCGTGCCGCCCTCCATAATGAAGGTGCCCATACTGACGACGACTCCGCCGCCCTTGTCGCCGCTGTTACCGCTGATTACTGCGCCATCATACATGGTTACCGTAGAGGCTCCGTAGTTGTTGGCCATATATAAGCCGCCGGCAGTGTTATTGCTGATGGTAGAATTATCGGATATTCTCCCGTAAATATGTAATTCGCCACCGATTGTCTGCATGTATATCGCACCGTTGCCAACGATATTATCGTGAATATATCCGGTCGAACCTATTTCGCAATATAAATAGCCTTCGGTATTCAATTGCAGAGCGTTCGAGTCGTTGATGCCAGTGATTTTTCCATTCATGTATACGTAACTATTGGCTACCTCAGCGATTCCCGCGACTTTAGAGTAGTTCGGGGAGATAAGTGAGCCATTGTCCATCGTGAAGGTGCTCGCGTTTACATATACAGCCGAACCGCCTCCACTGTTATCAGTAATTTTACCGGTTGAAGTTAACGTTGCAGTTGCTTCTCCTCTAAGATGAAGCGAAATGCCGCTTTGACCCTCTTTCATATTGCTGTTACCGGTAATATTAGAAATCGTACCACTGACTGTAACGCTGCCGCCATCAACATAGATAGCACGTCCGAGTACGTCAGTGATTTCAGATTCTTCTTCCATCACAACTGTACCGCCCTGGATCCAGATTGCTCCTACGGCGCCAGCGTAAGCGCTATCCCAATTTTCACCAGCACTTTCTGTTTCCCATCTGGTAATATTTGTTGTTGATGAATCGGTAATCTTACTGCCGCTCTTCATGACCAGCGTGCCGCCGGACATACGCACGGCAGACATATCCAGGGTGTGTCGCTCCGAGCGCCGTTCCCACTTATGGAAATCCAGATTTAATTGCTCCAGAAATTACAGTCGAACAAATTAAACGAAAAATTGAAATCTATGCGGAGACGTGCAGGCTTATCAAAGACTGCGGTTTTTCCGGCATCGATGTTCACGCAATGCACTGGGGCTATTTGCTGGACGAATTTGCCAATTCTTTAACAAACTTACGCACGGATGATTATGGCGGAAGCCTGGAGAATCGAACAAGGATTATGAAAGAACTCCGGGAAGCAATCGCCCAAAGTTGCGGGTGGGATTTCCCGGTAACGGTTCGTCTCGGCCTGCGTTCCTATTTAAAGGATGTAAATCATGGTGACGTAACCGGAGAGCAGGAGGCAGGGCGCGCATTGGAGGAGTCTGTCGAAATTTCCAAGCTTCTCGAAAAATACGGGTATGATGGTTTAAGCGTCGATACCGGCGTATATGAGTCCTATTATTATGCCTGCCCACCGATGTATATCCATCGCGGCTATGCCATTGAAATGGCAGCGAAGGTTCAGAGTGCGGTCAGCATTCCTGTCATGCTTGGCGGAAGGATGGGTGACGCACAAATGTGCGAGGATGCGGTAGCAGAAGGAAAAATCAGCGGCGTTGTGCTGGGAAGGCCTTCTCTCGCTGATCCTGATTTCCCAAAGAAAGCGATCAAAAACAGAAAAGCGGATATCAGACCCTGTATCGCATGTAACCAGGGATGTCTGTATCGGCTGAATGAAGCGTTTCTCGACGCCAGATGCGCTGTAAATCCCCATGTGAATCATGGAATGGACGACTGCGTCACCAAAGCGACCAGGCCGAAAAAGGTAATCGTAATAGGCGGAGGTGTCGCGGGAATGGAAGCCGCTCGTATTTCCGCACTGCGAGGCCACGACGTCAGCCTTTATGAAAAAACAGGGAGCCTTGGAGGCAATCTCATCCCTGCGGGAATCCATGATTTTAAGGTAGAAATACGCGAACTGAATCAATGGTACCAGAAACAAATTAATGACCTTGGCGTAAAGATCTTTCTGAACGAAGAAATGACACCCGAAAAAATTAAAACTCTTCAACCAGATACCGTCATTTTAGGAACTGGTTCCAAAGCAGTCATGCCCCCTGTTCCCGGAATTGACAGTGAAAAAGCAGTCTCCTGTATTGATGCACTGATGGGCAGGCTGCAGCTTGGAGAAAATATCGTTGTGATCGGAGGCGGACTGGTTGGATGTGAGATAGCATACGAAGCATATCTAAACGGAAAAAACGTTTCCATCGTGGAAGGGTTACCGGAAATACTGTCCTCCGGTGCGCCCGTTCCTCATCAAAACAAGTCTTTCCTGAAAGAGACATTTGCCTCCCGAAACATTCCGATTTTGACCAATACATTTCTGGCAGGAATTGATGAAAATGGCGCTCTTATAAAAGCGAAGGACTCCGATGAGGTTCGCGCAATTCCAGCTGATAGCGTTGTAATTGCGGTTGGTTTCCGACCCATTCCATCTATTGCCAAAGAGTTGGAAGGCTATGGGATGGAAGTATATGAGGTTGGCGATGGCAAGCAGGTGGCCAATATACTGAACGCAATCTGGGATGCGCACGAAGTAGCCAGCCACATCTGAACCACTTTGTATGAAAATTGAGGGTGAAAAACGATTTATACGCCGCCGGGAACTTTATTTTCCTGGCGGCGTAACTTCTGCCACCTGCTTCTACTATCTGATACTGTCGTCACAAACTGTAATCGGTAGAAAATTCCAGAAAGGAAAGCATTCAAAGTGGCTAATGTTCTGTTAATCCTGGGAGCAGCTTCCTCTTTTTTATGTGTCGATAAGTAACGTTTATACTTTCAGATTTTAA
>JAJPZP010000157.1:4689-4988 GCA_021204285.1 Lachnospiraceae bacterium
TCCTGTTTTCCGGAATCTTCAGTTCGTTCACGAGCCAATACCCGAACTGTAAAATGGTGTTGGAGGTGAATTACCGGTGGAAAAACTTGACTTGTCACACATTGGCGGCATCATCAAAAAAGCCCGCCTGGACGCCGACATGACACAGGAGGATCTCGCTGAACGCATTGATAAAACACCACGCTTTATCATGGCAATCGAAAACGAAGGGCGTGGCTTAAGCCTGGATACCCTGATCCGGATTCTCAGGGTGCTCAATCTTTCCGGCGATGCAATCGTCTATCCGGATCGTGATATAG
>JAJPZP010000228.1:0-368 GCA_021204285.1 Lachnospiraceae bacterium
CGCGGCGGAGGACACGGACGCGGCCGACGCGACAGGATCCTATGCGGGCCAGAAGATTGCGCTGGTCGGCAAGTCGGCCGGAAACGCGTTCTTTGAGATCGCAGCGGCGACCTTTGTCTCGACGGTAGAGGCTGAGGGCGGTACCGTGGACATGGTGTACCCGGAAGAGGCCACCGCAGATGCACAGATCAAGGTGCTTGACAACCTGATTTCCCAGGACTACGACGCGATCTGCCTGTCTGCGAACGACACGAACGCGCTGCAGGCGAAGCTGGAAGCGGCTATGGATGCAGGAATCGCCGTATCGAGTTTTGACTCCGCTCCGAACGCGCAACCCCGTCAGATCTTCGTGACCCAGGCCGGCACGA
>JAJPZP010000228.1:378-4967 GCA_021204285.1 Lachnospiraceae bacterium
ATCGCTGTTGCGCAGGCGCTGGTAGACGCGGTGTATGATATCGCCGGCGGCGAAGGCCAGTGGGCAATCCTCTCCGCCACCTCTCAGGCTTCCAACCAGAATGCCTGGATCGAGGCGATGGAGGAGATCATCGCAAACGACGATACTTATGCGGATCTTGAGCTTGTAGAGATCGCTTACGGCGATGACGAGGCTCAGAAATCCACTGACCAGACCGAGGCTCTGTTGCAAAACTATCCGGATCTGAAGGTTATCTGCGCGCCGACGACGGTTGGTATCGCGGCTGCTGCAAAGTATCTGCAGGACAATGGATCCAGCTGCAAGCTGACCGGCCTTGGACTTCCGTCCGAGATGGAAGCCTACACTGGCGACGGCGATGACTACAGCTGCCCGTACTTCTATCTGTGGGATATGGAAGGCCTTGGAACTCTGAGTGCATATGCGACGATGGCGCTTGTCAGCGGCGAGATTACCGGAGCTCTTGATGAAACCTTTACCGCGGGTGACCTTGGCGAGTACACGATCACTGAGGCGGACGACGGCGGTACCGAGATCGTTCTTGGTCTGCCGCTCGAGTTCACGCCGGAGAATGTTTCCGAGTACGCGGAGCTCTACTAATTTTATAGTGTTTTGAATAAGCTAAACATTTCACGGGACGGGGCCGTCTGGCCCCATTTCGTCATGTAGAGAAAGGTAAGAGAGGGGAGAAGGATATCACGTGATTAAGGGTTTTAAAATGAAGCTGTATCCGGGAATGGAGGAAGAGTACGAGAAGAGGCATAACGAACTCTGGCCCGAGATGCAGGATATGATACATGAGTATGGTGGAAAGAACTATTCCATTTTTCTGGATAGGGAGACGCTGACTCTGTTCGGATGTATTGAAATTGAGGACGAAGAGCTTTGGAATCAGTCTTCTGATACGCCGGTCAATCGGAAATGGTGGGATTTTATGGCGGATATTATGGAAACCAATCCGGACAACAGTCCGGTCTCAACGGATTTGAGGATGGTATTTCATTTAGATTAAGAATGTGTTATACTTTGGAAAGAACAAATCTGTCGGCAAAAGCCGAACGATGGAGCAGGAGGAAAGAGCAGTATGAATTTAGCAGAGGCAAAAGAGTACGCAAAGAAAAATATCCATAACAGACCGGCCACAACAGGTCGCCTGGCGGGGAAGATCGCGATCGTCACCGGCGGCGCGCAGGGCTTCGGCCTTGGTATTGCGACAGAGATGTACAGCGAGGGCGCGACGGTTGTTCTGGCTGATTTGAATGAGGCGCAGGCTACCTTGGCGGCGAAGAAACTCGGTGAGCGGGCGGTTGGCCTGAAGGTTGACGTCTCCGATGCGCAGTCCATGGAGGACATGGTCTGCAGTGCGGTGGAGCGCTTCGGTGGCCTTGATATTTTCGTATCCAATGCGGGCGTTCTGAAGGCAGGCAGCCTTGAGGCCATCACACCGGAGGCTTTCACCTTTGTGACGAAGGTCAATTACATCGGCTTTTTCAACGCGGCGCGTTCGGCTTCCGCGATTATGAAAGCGCAGCATGAGGCGGATCCGGAGCTCTGGTTCGACATTATCCAGATCAACTCCAAATCAGGACTGGAAGGTTCAAAGAACAACAGCGCCTATGCGGGCGGCAAATTTGGCGGTATCGGCCTGACGCAGAGCTTTGCACTGGAGCTTGTGGATTCGAAGATCAAGGTCAACGCGATCTGCCCGGGTAATTTCTATGACGGTCCGCTGTGGTCTGATCCGGAGAAGGGACTGTTCGTGCAGTATCTCAATAACGGCAAAGTGCCGGGCGCGAAGACCGTGCAGGATGTGAAGGACTATTATCTGTCCAAATCCCTGATTAAGAGGGGCTGTACACCGGTGGACGTCTCAAAGGCTCTTTTCTACTGTGTGGAGCAGGAGTACGAGACAGGCCAGGCGATCCCGGTGACCGGCGGACAGACGATGCTGAGCTAGGAGGGTTCCATGGATAAATTCGAAGAACGGCAGGGAGTCCTGCAGCTTCTGAATACGGCGACGCCGGAAGAACGTCTGAAGAATCTTCAGAAACTTCTTTCAGAGGAAAAACAGAAGCCGGAGGTGAAGCCGCAGTTTGCCAATAACCACATTCATACGATCTACTCCTTCTCGCCCTACTCTCCGACGGCGGCGGTCTACTGCGCGCGGGACGAGGGGCTTGAGACTGCGGGTATCATGGATCACGATACAATCTCGGGGGCGGAGGAATTTCGCCGTGCCGGTGAGATCGCGGGGATCGGGACGACCTGCGGTATGGAATGCCGCGCGAGTCTTGCGGGTACGCGTCTGGCCGGGAGAAAGCTGAACAATCCGGATCAGGCGGGTATCGCCTACATGGCGATCCACAGTGTTCCGGCGGCGGGCTTTGCACGCTTAAACGAGGCTTTTGCGCCGCTGCGCGAGAAGCGCAACATCCGCAACCGTAAGATGGTTGATAATATCAACGTGCTGATGGAGCCTTATGGGATCACACTTGATTTTGATAAGGATGTGCTTCCGATTTCGCAGTATGCAAACGGCGGCTCCGTCACGGAGCGTCACCTTCTCTGTGCGCTGAGTGAGAAGGTGATCGCGAAGGCCGGAAAAGAAAAGTGTGCGGAGTTTGTGGAAAAGAATCTTGGTATTACACTTTCCGAAAAGCAGAAGGGTCAGCTTTCCGACCCGCAGAACCCGCATTTCGTCTACGATCTGCTTGGCGTCATGAAGGCGGAGCTGGTGGAGAAGATCTACATTCCGGCGACGGACGAGTGCATGCCCTTCGCAGAACTGGTGAAGCTCGCGGACGAGGTCGGCGCGATCCTCTGCTATGCCTACCTCGGCGACGTGACGAGCTCCGTGACCGGGGATAAGAAGGCCGCGAAGTTCGAGGATGACTTCCTGGACGAACTCTTCGAGATGCTGAAGGAAGAAGGGGTGCGCGGTGTGACCTACATGCCCGCCCGCAACACACGGGAGCAGATGACGCGTCTGCAGGGTCTTTGCCGCAAGTACGGCATGACCGAGATTTCCGGTGAGGATGTGAACAGTTCGCGTCAGAGCATGATCTGCTCGCAGCTCGAAGATCCGCAGTTCCGGCATCTCGTGGATGCGACCTGGAAGCTGATCGAGCGGGAGAGATAAGCATATTTCATATTGCAGGATATGAAAAGGGGACAGTCTTCTGATGGACTGTCCCTTTTGCAACGCATCAATCTTTTTCCAACAGCATATCCAGAATTTCCGGAGTGTCGCAGTCTGGGGCGAAATCCCATTAACTGAAAGCTACTGCCGCTGGCGGAGTAACTTTGCGGTTGCAATTTCTCCGGAAACATGTAAAAATAAAATTTATGTGAGGAGAAAGAAATGGCGAAGCAAAAAGAGGTCAAGACCAATGCGATGCGGATTCTCGAGTCGATGAAGATTCCGTATCAGTATCATACATATGAGTGCGGGGAGTTTGTGGACGGGATCAGGGTCGCAGACCAGCTGGGACTTCCCCATGAGAAGGTTTTTAAGACGCTGGTGACGGTTGGAAACAGTAAGAATTATTTTGTGTTCGTGATTCCGATTGAGGAAGAACTGGATCTGAAAAAGGCGGCGCGCGCTGTGGGCGAGAAGAGCGTGGAGATGCTCCACGTGAAGGAAATCAATCAGGTCACGGGCTATGTCCGTGGCGGCTGTACGGCGATTGGGATGAAGAAGCAGTATGTGACGCGCATTGACTGTTCCGCGCAGGAGCAGCCTGAGATCTACGTCAGCGGCGGACGGATCGGCTCACAGATCGAGCTCGCGCCCGCGGATCTTTGTCACGCGGCGGGCGCGGAGTTTGCGGAGCTGACGAAGCTGAGAGTGTGAGGAGGATTGGCATGGGGAATCCACTGGTGAGCATCATCGTACCAGTTTACAATACGCAGAAATATCTGGCACGCTGTCTGGACAGCCTGCTGGGGCAGGACTATGAGAACCTGGAATTTATCCTGATTGATGACGGGAGTACGGACGGCTCGGAGCTGTTGCTGGATGAGTATCAGCGCAGAGATGCGAGAGTTCGCGTGATCCATCAGGAGAATGCGGGCGTTTCTTTAAGCAGGAACCGGGCGATCGAGGCTGCGTGCGGGGAGTATATCCGCTTTGTGGACAGTGATGACTGGCTGCCGGAAAATGCGACCAGCCTGCTGGTCAGTGCAGCCGAGGAGGCAGGCTGCGACATGGTGATCGCGGATTTCTACCGCGTTTCTGGTACCCGCATGTCGCAGAAGGGGGATATTGACGAGGATCAGGTGATGGATCGCGTCGAGTTTGCCTCGCACATGATCGAGAATCCGGCGGATTTCTATTATGGCGTGCTGTGGAATAAACTGTTTCGACGTTCCATCATTATGGAACATGGGATACGGATGGACGCGGAGCTGAGCTGGTGCGAGGACTTTCTCTTTAATCTGGAATACATTCGCTATGCGGAGATCTTCCGTGCAATTCAGGAGCCCGTCTACTATTATTTGAAGCGAAAAAACAGTCTGGTTTCGCAGAGCATGAGTATTGCCACCACGATCCGGACGAAAATCATTACTTT
>JAJPZP010000136.1 GCA_021204285.1 Lachnospiraceae bacterium
AGAAGAGCTTATCACAGAACTTCAGAAGGCGATAAGAAAGTCGCAGCATCACAGACATAAATATGGAAACAAAGAAGACTCCAAAAGGGGCATTGTCCTCAAATACCTGTACGCCCAGGGAGGCTCCGCAAGTCCAGGCAGAATCTGTACACTTTTGCATGTCACCACTGCGAGAGTCACGGTTCTTCTCAATGAACTGGAAGAGGAACATCTGATTGTACGGGAAGTGGCTCCGCGCGATCGCAGAAGAGTGTGTGTCGAGCTTACCGAGAAAGGACGGCAGTCCGTTGAACAGTGGAACCGAAGAGGGCGCGAAGAGACGGAGCACCTTGTAGAGAAGATCGGTGAGGAAGACGCGAAAGCGTTGCTCCGGATTTGCCATGTTATGGAAGAAATTCGAAATGAGGACAGCATAAAATAAATACAACTTGAAAGAAGGTAGACAACATGGATCAGACAAAACAGAACAAAATGGCGGTTATGTCTATGAATAAACTTTTACTCACGATGTCGGTGCCGCTCATGGTATCGCTTCTGGTGCAATCTCTCTACAACATTGTAGACAGTATTTTCGTATCGCGCCTGAGCAAAAAGGCGCTCACGGCCACATCCCTGGTGTATTCCGTACAGTTCCTGATGATTGCGGCAGGAGTGGGCACTGCGGTGGGACTTAACGCGCTGCTTTCCCGGTGGATCGGGCGACAGAAAGAGGATCAGGCATGTAAGGCAGCTACCACAGGCCTTTTCCTTGTGCTCGGCACGGCGTTCGTTTTTTCCGTGATCGGACTGTTGTTTGCAGGAAGATTGTCGCGTATGCTGACCAGTGATCCGGAGCTGCAGGTGTTGTGTCGGCAGTATATGCGGATCTGCATGGTTTTCTGCTATGGGACATTTCTGGAGACTTATGGGCAGAGGTTGCTGCAGGCGGTGGGCTACACGGTGCACAGCATGATTTCCCTGGTATGCGGTGCGCTGACCAATATCATTCTCGATCCCATTATGATTTTCGGCCTTTTTGGCTTTCCCGCCCTGGGCATTCAGGGAGCGGCGATCGCCACTGTGATTGGCCAGTTTGTCGGAGCCGCGGTTGCGCTTGGTATCAACAGAAAGATGAATCCGATCATTCATGTGAGCCTGAAGGGTTATTGCTGGAGCTGGCGGGACGTAAAGGATATTTATACAGTGGGGCTGCCCACAATCATCATGCAGGCGATTGGCAGTATTATGTGTTTTTCCGTGAATGCGATCCTGATATCTGTCAGCTCCACGGCAGTCGCATTTTTCGGTGTCTATTATAAGCTTCAGAATTTCCTGATGATGCCGATGAACGGTCTGGGACAGGCCGCCATTCCGATTGTTGCTTACAACTATGGAGCGGGAACCGGGAGATGAAGCCGGGAAGCCTGGCGTATTCTGATTCCTGTCGGTCTTATCTTTTCGGTGGCCGGTATGGTGATTTTCCTGCTGTTTCCGAGACAGTTACTGCTCCTGTTCTCAGCGAGCGATGAGATGCTGTCTATAGGAATTCCGGCTCTGCGTATTATTGCGCTGACATTTCCCTTCGCGACGCAGACCATTCTCTATGGATATGTCGGTTCCGGTCTGGGAAATGGCCTGATCAATATGATTGGAGGGGCTGTTCGCCAGCTGGTGTTGTTGGTGCCATTTGTGTGGATTTTCACAAGATTTCTGGGGATCCAGTACACCTGGTATGCAATGTGGATTTCGGAGATCGCGGCATTTCTGGTCAGTTTTTTCGCGATTCGGAGTGAAATGAAGGAAAAGGTTGAGGTTTAAGAAACAGCAGGCTGGAGATAAGTCCTGCCTGCTGCTCTTTATGCTTATTTTATCGTTTGCGGCCGTACTCACGTACGGTATCATAAAGCGCCATCAGATTTTCGCGTTTTACATTCTGAATAGAAGCGTTGGTCTCGAAGATGAAACCGCCGCCGGGCGCCCCGATGTCGATCTGCCGTTTTGCCTCGTCAATTACCTGCTGTACTGTGCCGTACTCAAGAAGGTAGATCGGGAAATTTGCGGTGATGCAGTTCTTCGCACCGATGGTATTTTTGGCGTATTGGAGATCAACCGTTTCAAAGTGAATGATGCATTTCCCTTCCGGGAGATCTGTCATCTGGTCGACACGTTTCTCATATTTACCTTCTGTATAAATAATCGGTGTTACGCCCATATCTACCAGCGCGTTAATTACCTTCAGGAAGGGCTTCCAGTACAGGGTCTCATACTGTGACGGGCTCATGAATCCGTCCATGCCCTTGTGCATCCAGAACATGACGCGCTTGATCGGCATGGGAAGGAAGCGCAGATACTGAAGATTCGCAATCTGGACATCGGCCAGCATGTTCACCGCTTCCTCTACCTGCTCCGGGCATTCTAACAGATCGTCGAACATTTCCACAGTCCCGCGGAAATAGTTGGACAGCGTGTCAAAGGGTACAAGGCCCACGCCGTTCATCATCTTCGGGAAGCCCATCTCCATCAGCTTGTCCTGCAGTGCCTGCTGTTCGTCCGCAGTCTCTTTCTCGAGACGTCCGATTTCCAGCAGCTTAGAATAGGCGTCCAAAGCCTTCGGATTGTAAATATTGGAGACAACGTTCAGGTACATATAATTGGTCGGAGCCGGATTCAGAAGAGTTCCGAGACCGGCCAGTTCCGGAAATACGCGCGGCAGG
Organism: Lachnospiraceae bacterium; assembly: GCA_021204285.1. Lineage (GTDB taxonomy): Bacteria > Bacillota > Clostridia > Lachnospirales > Lachnospiraceae > Hominiventricola. Next base: position 2,694 of record JAJPZP010000136.1, read on the forward strand.
TATTTATGAAGCATAAAGCCAGTGAAGTCCCGGAGGAGTTCCGGGTATTCATCCTGCTCCATAAAAGTATATTCATGCACCTGATATATGCTCTCATCCGGGCATTTGGTTCCCGGCCGTCCTGGCCAGTCGATATATTTCGTGCCGGCGATTTCCTCCGCCTTTCCGCTCAAAAGAGTTGCCATCTGCACATCTGGCTGAAATTCGTCGAAAAATTTGATAATCGCTTTTGCGGCGGCCTCATGATTGTACATGACATCTTTGTAGGTGGATTCGCCTCCGCTTAATACGAATGGCAGGGAGCCATAGTTAATCCAGATCGGAATTCGTTCCGGCTCTTCGTGTCGTGTGGCTTCCACGGCAATGCGGTTCCGGAATTCTAAAATACTTTCGGACATTCATTTACCTCCATAATATGGTCTACATTTGTGCTTTACCTGCAAGAGCCCCCTTGCATTTATCTGTCGTATTTTGTATTATAAATGGAAATCAGGGGGAAGTAAACGTACAGAAGACCCGTATTTTATGACGATAACAGTCGCGAATTATAGTACGATTCATACGGGTATACGTTGGGGGTGATGATTTGAAAATAAGTATGTGGATGCTGGCATACGAACTGCAGCAGTTTTCTTTCAAGGCGGATATTAAAGACAGTGATATGGAGATCGAGAGCATTTCTTTTTTCGATACGCTTCCGGATTATTTTATGCCGCAGTATGCATATCTCGGAAACGCCAGCGATTACTTTTCCTCGAAAGACGAGTCAGGCGCCCTGATCCTGGTGCACCGTTACAGCTATATTCTCCTTTTTCCCATGCCGCTGGAGCATGCGATCAACAGAATTCTGCGTATTTTTGAAAAGTATCAGAAATGGGAGGCGGATGTCCGGCTGGCGTGCCTGTCCGGGAATCCCTATCAGAGCCTGGCAGACTGCTGTACGGAGATCTTCCATAATCCGGTTACGATTTCGGATCCGACCGGCGTGCTGATCGGATATACCAGAAGTCTGGAGGGCTGGGAACCGAATGAATTCTGGAAGGAACTGATCGAGACCGGACTTTTGTCCAGAGAACTGCTTTTTTTGGAACAGACAGACCGCAGCGGAAAAAAAACGGACGAATGGACCAGCAGGCCGACCGTTTACCACAGTGCACTGAACACCTGCCTTGGCGCGCATTTTGAGCTTGATGGAGAGTATGTGGGCGGCTTCGCGATCTCGGAAGTACTGCAGCCACTGACAGAGCGGGATGTGCAGCTGGCGGAACGCTTTATGGCGCTTATTCTGGACAGTGGTCTGTTCTCTCGTTTCGATTCTCAGATCATGGCTTCCGATGTCATGCTCCGGCATGCGTTGGAAGGGGAAGAGCCCAATCCGGACTCTGTGGATTATTTTGTCAAAAAGATCAATACGCCGCCCTGGTATCTGATCCAGATTCATTTTCTGAAGCGAAGATCCGACACGCTGAATAAAAATATCATTCGTGCCTGCAAGGCCTGCCGCATTACCAATACGGTCGTCGAATATGGAAATGATCTTGTCATTCTGACTGCTCAGGGGAAGGAAGAACTTCTCCTTAAAAAAGTGATTCCGACAGATGATCTGAAAAACTATCGTATTGCCATTTCCGTTCCTGTCGATCAGTTTCACCAGATCCCGCTCGCTCTGCAGCAGACGCAGTTCGCGTTGAGTGAGGACAGTGGTACGGCAGAGATTGTCTATTGTCAGAGCCTTGCGGTGAGATTCTTTGAAAAGCTTCTTGGAAACCAGGGAGAGGAAGCAAGGATGATGGTTCATCCGGCGCTGCGGAAGCTGAAGGAGTATGACGCGAAGCATAAGAGCGACCTGTATGAGACGCTTTATGTATATTTGACTCACGAGCGTAATCTGGTAAAGACTTCCCAGGCTCTTTTCCTCCATCGGAATTCTCTGGTATGGCGAGTGCAGCGGATACAGGAATTGACCGGGCTGGATCTTGATGATGGAGAACTGAGAAAATACCTGCTTTATTCTTATGCGGTGTCCGGACATTCGGGAGAGGAATAAAACCAAAAGAGAGAAGTGAAATTCCCATTTGGAGTTTCACTTTTTTAATTGTACGAATCATACGACTTCTACTGTTCCTGTAAACGTCAATTCTGGAGGATTGGTACGTTTACTGTCTTTTTTTCCCCAATTATAATGAAAAGTACAAAAAGCCCCTGAATTTTTTTATCTGGTCATAAGACAAAGTGTAAAGCTTACAGA
>JAJPZP010000095.1 GCA_021204285.1 Lachnospiraceae bacterium
CTGCTGAAGGAGCTTCTCCGGGCTGACGAGATGCTGAAACCGCTGACACTTGACGATGTCACGCTGCTCTGGTTGTTCCGGGATATCCGGCAGTTTGGACGGCAGAAGGAGATCGCCGTGATCACCGGACAGACGTCGCAGAGAACGACGCGGACGCTCAGTCGTCTGAAACGCGGCGAGTATATTGCGACGCGCACGGACAAGGATGGGATGCTGATCATTGCGGTGCTCGAAAAAGGGCGGGAATGCCTGGATCGAATCAGAGCGATTCTGTTACAACTTGGCGATCTCTGTATGGAAGGTCTGAGTCTGGAGGAGCGTGCGTGCCTCACTGCGGCAGAGGAGAGAGTGCGCCATAATGTTCGCGGGCAGGTGAAGAAGGAAAGGACAGAGACGCAGTGACGCCGTCCGAAGCAGCCCCGGACTGACAGCAGATTTTCTGAGGATGGCAGTATTGCGGAAATTGCAGTTGAAAGAGAAGAACAATGAGACAGTAAGTTACGAGAGGAGAAAGCCATGGATGACAATGAGCTGGAAAAGCAGTTAAAGAAACTGCGCAGTGATCTGAGGATTAACAGAATTCTCAGCATTGTATTGCTGTTGCTGACAGTTTGTCTGCTGGGAGCACTGGCCTGGACGGTGCGGACGCTGGAACCGGTGGTGGAGCAGGTGTCGCAGCTGGACATTGATACGGTGAACAGTACACTTACGGAGGCGGAGAGTGTGCTGACGGAGATCTCGGCCTCGGACATTGACTGGGAACAGCTTTCCGGAACGATCGCAGGCCTTGATGTTGATACGCTGAATGAGACGATGCGGGCGCTGGATATGGAGCAGCTCACAGAGGCAATTGAAAACCTGAACGAGGCGAGCGAGGCGATTCAGGAGCTTGCGGATTCTCTGAACAACTCTCTGTTCGGAGTATTTCGATAATGAAAAGAGACGGAGGAAGAAAAATGAGTACAGAAATGAAACCGGTAAAAGAGGGAAAGGTGCGTGAGATTTACGACTGCGGCGACAGTCTGGTCATGGTGGCGACGGATCGTATCAGCTGCTTTGATGTGATCCTGAATAATGATGTGAGAAAGAAGGGCACGGTGCTGACACAGATGTCGCGCTTCTGGTTCGACATGACCCGGGACATTCTCCCGAATCATATGATTTCAGTGGATGTGAAGGATATGCCGGAATTTTTCCGGCAGCCGCGCTTCGATGGAAACAGCATGCTCTGTCGGAAACTTCAGATGTTCCCGATCGAGTGCATTGTTCGTGGTTATATCACGGGCAGCGGCTGGGCGAATTATCAAAAGGATGGTACGGTCTGCGGCATCACGCTTCCGGAAGGACTTAAGGAGTCGGATAAGCTGCCGGAACCGATCTATACACCGTCCACGAAGGCGGAAATCGGCGATCATGATGAAAATATTTCCTATGAGCAGAGTATTACGCATCTCGAAAAGTATTTTCCCGGAAAGGGAGAAGAGTACGCGGCAAAGTTGCGCGACTATACGATTGCTCTCTATAAAAAGTGTGCGGACTATGCACACAGCCGTGGCATCATCATTGCAGATACGAAGTTTGAGTTTGGCCTTGACGAACAGGGTAATATCGTACTCGGCGACGAGATGCTGACGCCGGACAGCTCCCGCTTCTGGCCTGCGGACGGCTATGAGCCGGGACACGGCCAGCCATCCTTTGACAAGCAATTTGCCCGCGACTGGCTGAAGGCAAATCCAGGCAATGACTGGACGCTGCCGGAGGAGATTGTGGAGAAAACGATCGGAAAGTATCTGCAGGCTTATGAACTTCTGACCGGAGAGCAGCTGTAAATTGTTGAAACAAAGTGTTGACAAATACCCTTCGGGGGTATATGATGGCATTGTCATGATATACCCATGAGGGGTATTTTGCTATGAAAGCGGCAGCTGCGGGAGCGCGAAAGCGCGGAGCGGCTGACTTTCATGCGTGGTGGAGTGCCACGCCAGCGGGACGTGTTGGTTTACTATGAAAGCCCCGGACGGCGGCGATTGCATGGAGGAATGTGATGGAAGAGAAGTTGAAAGAGGAGCAGGCCTGCTGTCCGTGCGAGACGACAGAGAAGAAAAAGGAGCGCTCCGAGAAGGAATACCGCGACCTGATGAATCGTCTGAAGCGCATCGAGGGTCAGGTGCGCGGGATACAGGGCATGCTGGAGAATGACGCGTACTGCGCAGATATACTTGTGCAGGTGGCAGCGGTGAATGCCGCGCTCAACAGTTTCAATAAGGTATTGTTGGCGAATCATGTCAGGACCTGCGTGGCGGACAATATCCGCGCGGGCAATGACGAAGTCATCGACGAACTGGTTACACTATTACAGAAACTGATGCGATAGGAGGGATGTTACGATGGAGCAATATAATGTGACCGGCATGAGCTGCGCCGCCTGCAGCGCGCGGGTCGAGAAGGCCGTGAACGCGGTGCCGGGCGTTACTTCATGCTCGGTGAGTCTTCTGACAAATTCCATGGGAGTGGAGGGAAGCGCCGCGCCGGAGTCGATTATCGCGGCGGTTGTGGACGCGGGCTACGGGGCGTCTTTGAAGGGCGCGAAGAAGGCGGGCGGCGCGCCGGATTATGACGATATGCTGAAAGACACGGAGACGCCGAAGACGAAGCGCAGGCTCATTGCCTCGCTTTGCCTTCTGATTCCGCTGATGTATGTGTCAATGGGGCACATGATGTGGAACTGGCCGCTACCGTCGTTCTTCGATGGGAATCATGTGGCGATGGGACTTGTGGAGCTGCTGTTCACGACGGCGATCATGGTCATTAACCAGAAATTTTTCATCAGCGGCTTTAAGGGACTGATCCACCGCGCCCCGAATATGGATACGCTCGTCGCACTCGGCTCGACCGCTTCCTATGTTTATAGCGTCTATACGCTCTTCGCAATGACAGACGCACAGGTGAAGGGCGATATGACGGCGGTCATGAGCTATATGCACGAGTTTTATTTCGAGTCGGCGGCGATGATCCTGACGCTGATCACGGTCGGCAAGATGCTGGAGTCGATGTCGAAGGGCAGGACGACCGATGCGCTGAAAAGTCTGATGAAGCTGGCGCCGAAGACGGCTATCCTGAAACGCGGAGAGAGCGAAATCGAGGTGCCAATCGAGCAGGTGCATATCGGCGACCATTTTGTAGTGCGTCCTGGTGAGAATATTCCGGTCGATGGTGTTGTGACAGAAGGAACGAGCGCTGTCAATGAGTCCGCGCTGACCGGCGAGAGCATTCCGGTCGACAAGGAGCCTGGCGATATGGTTTCCGCGGCGACTTTAAATCAGTCCGGCTACCTCGTCTGCGAGGCGACGCGGGTGGGAGAAGATACGACTTTATCACAGATCATCCAGATGGTGAGCGACGCGGCGGCGACCAAAGCGCCAATTACGAAGGTTGCGGACCGGGTATCCGGCGTCTTTGTGCCGACAGTCATCACGATCGCGCTCATCACGACAGCGGTATGGCTGCTTGCCGGACAGACGGTCGGTTTTGCGCTGGCACGCGGCATCTCGGTGCTCGTCATCAGCTGCCCCTGCGCGCTTGGGCTTGCGACGCCGGTTGCGATCATGGTCGGTAACGGTATGGGCGCGAAGCACGGCACGATGTTCAAGACCGCGGTTTCTCTTGAGGAAACCGGCAAGGTGCAGATCGTCGCGCTCGACAAGACCGGCACGATCACGAGCGGGGAGCCGCGTGTGACGGATATTTGTCCTGCGGATGGGTGTGGCGAGGAAGAACTGCTTGAAAAGGCCTGTGCGCTGGAGAGAAAAAGCGAACATCCGCTGGCACGGGCGGTTCTTGCACTTGCACAGGAACGCAACCTGCAGAACCGTGAAGTCGATGATTTTCAGGCTGTCGCCGGCAATGGTCTTACGGGAATGTTGGAAGGCAGGGCACTGGCCGGTGGAAACCGGACGTTTATCTCCGGAAAAACACAGATTTCCGAACAGGTCGCCGCGATGGCCGATAAGCTGGCCGAAGAGGGCAAGACACCGCTCTTCTTCAGCGAGGATGGGCGCCTGCTTGGCATTATTGCGGTCGCGGACGTGATCCGCGAGGACAGCTCCAGAGCTGTGAAGGAATTGCAGAACATGGGGATTCATGTTGTCATGCTGACCGGAGATAATGAGCGCACCGCGAGGGCGATCGGCGCACAGGCGGGAGTCGACGAGGTCGTTGCCGGTGTGCTGCCGGATGGCAAGGCAAATGTAATCAGCACCCTGAAGAAGAAAGGGCGTGTCGCGATGGTCGGTGACGGCATCAATGACGCCCCTGCGCTTACAAGTGCCGACATCGGTATTGCGATCGGCGCAGGTACGGACATCGCGATCGACGCAGCGGATGTGGTGCTGATGAAGAGCCGGCTTTCGGATGTTCCAGCGGCAATTCGCCTCAGCCGCGCAACGCTGAGGAACATTCATGAAAATCTGTTCTGGGCCTTTTTCTATAATGCGATTGGGATTCCGCTCGCTGCGGGCGTCTGGATTCCGATCTTCGGCTGGACACTGAACCCAATGTTCGGCGCAGCGGCGATGAGTCTTTCGAGCTTCTGCGTCGTGAGCAATGCGCTGCGCCTGAATCTGTTCCGGATGGATGACGCAGGGCGGGATAAAAAACGAAGGGATGCGCTTGGAACCGAGCCACTCCTTGCGAATGCGAAAGGGGGTGAAGAAAAGATGACGCTGAAAATCGAAGGAATGATGTGCGGCCACTGCGAGGCGAGAGTGAAGAAGACGCTCGAGGCCTTCGCGGAGGTGGAATCCGCCGAGGTAAGTCATGAGAATGGCACTGCGGTGCTTACACTCTGCGGTACGCCGGACAAAGATGCGCTCAGGAAAGCGGGCGAGGACGACGGCTATCAGGTGCTGGCGGTAGAAGACTG
>JAJPZP010000017.1 GCA_021204285.1 Lachnospiraceae bacterium
GGTACGCACGGTGCTGTGAGAGGACGGCGGTTAATCACCGCCTCCTACTCGATTTCGATGCTGTTCTGAACTGTTACGAAAAATTAAGAAAGGACAAGAACATGATGGAAGAACAGCTTATTTTAACAGAAGAATGGGATAAAACCTTTCCGAAGAGTGACAGGGTAAATCACAGAAAAGTGACGTTTCACAACCGCTACGGCATTACCCTTGCGGCGGACCTCTACGAGCCGAAGGATGCGGCGGGCAGGCTTCCGGCCATCGCAGTATGCGGTCCCTTTGGTGCGGTGAAGGAGCAGTCCTCCGGTCTGTATGCGCAGACGATGGCGGAGCGGGGCTTCCTGACGATTGCCTTTGATCCTTCCTACACCGGCGAGAGCGGCGGACAGCCCCGATATATGGCGTCCCCGGATATCAATACGGAGGATTTTATGGCGGCGGTGGATTTTCTGTCCGTGTAGACAGAAGTGGATCCGGAGCGGATCGGGATCATCGGCATCTGCGGCTGGGGCGGCATGGCGCTCAATGCGGCGGCGCTGGATACCCGCATCAAGGCGACCGTGGCCTCCACCATGTACGACATGACCCGTGTGAACGCCAACGGTTACTTTGACAGTGAGGACAGCGAGGAGGCGCGCTATGAGAAGCGCAAAGCGCTCTGCGCGCAGCGCATCGAGGACTACAAAAACGGCAGCTACGCGCTGGGCGGCGGCGTGGTCGATCCGCTGCCGGGGGACGCACCGTTCTTCGTGAAGGACTATTATGACTATTATAAGACCGAGCGCGGCTATCATCCCCGCAGCCTGAATTCCAACGGCGGCTGGAATGTGACGGGCTGCGAGTCCTTCCTCAACATGCCGATCCTGCAGTACAGCCAGGAGATTCGCAGCGCCGTCCTCGTCATCCACGGCGAGAAAGCGCACTCCTGCTACTTCAGCAGGGACGCCTTTGCGAAGCTGACCGGCGATAACAAGGAGCTGCTGATCATTCCGGGGGCGGTTCATACGGACCTCTACGATCAGATGGACATCATTCCGTTTGACAAGCTGGAAGCCTTCTTCGGCGCGTATCTGAAATAGGTAGCAGGAGACTCTGTATATCTTTCTCCGCAGAAATTGGTGCCCGTCTACTTGACATATGACAAGTGGACGGGTGTTTTTTTGAGAATGTCACGTTAAGGGGACATTTATTGGAAATAGATATAGAAATACCCCTTTAACTTGATTATTTTCGGGAAGGAATATAGAATATAGGAGTCCCGGAGGAAAATCTTATTTTTCTTGATCTGGAAAGTCGCTCAACAGAGGACAGGGAATATGCGGCGCTTGAGAAAATCAGGGATAATTATCCAAAGTATGTGATTACGACAGATTATCTTCCCCAGCAGCGTAATGGGATAAAACATGTGAATCTGATGGAATTTATTCGTAACGGAGAGTGTTTCTGAAAGAACTATATTTTTACAGGAGAAAGTAAAATTGGGAAAATGTATTTTATTTGATTTGGACGGGACATTGACAGAGTCAGGGGAAGGAATCATAAAGTCGGTTCAGTATGCCCTTGAAAAAATGGGAAGGCCGGAAGCTGATATTGCAAAGCTGCGTGTGTTTATCGGGCCGCCTCTGATTGGACAGTTTATGAAATATTCCGGGATGAGCAGGACGGAAGCAGAAGAAGCGGTCGTGTATTACAGAGAAAGATACGCGACGATCGGTATCTTTGAGAACAGGCCCTACCCCGGGATCGAAGAGATGCTGAAAATTTTAAAAGAGAAGGGCAACACGTTGGTGGTGGCTTCTTCCAAACCGGAATTTTATGTGTTGAAAATACTGGAGCATTTTCACATCCGGGATTATTTTGATGAAGTCGTCGGCGCTACGATGGATGAAAAAAGAACCGAGAAAGCGGACGTGATTGCGGAGGCACTGACGAGACTGAACGCAGGCGAAAAGCGGGAAAACATCGTTATGGTTGGCGATAAAGAGCATGACATTATCGGAGCCAGGAAAAATGGAATCCCCTGTATAGCCGTATCCTATGGCTACGGGACGATGCAGGAGCTGCTTTCGGAAAAACCGTTCCGGATTGTCCAGTCGGTTGATGAGCTTCAGGAGGTTTTACTGTCGCTGTAACGGAGCAGAAGAAGGCGTGCGTTACCTGCACATTGAAGGCGCTTGCGTATCTTTTGTCACCGGTTCCCTCTATTGGAGTGGCGGGAATCTGGTGGGCCATTCCGATTGGCTGGTTCCTGGCGGATACGGTCGGCATCGTCTATCTGATTGGAAAGCGAAAGGAAATCCTGTCTGTCGATGCAGCCGAAGATGTTAAACAGTAGAAAAAGGAATAGAAAAATCGGAATTGACCGAGCGGAGCGAGGGATACGAGCAAAAAACAAAGCGTTTGCGAGTCTGGATGTCGGAAAAACAGATTGTCAGTGCGTTTTTGATTCTGCTGATACCGCTTGTCTTTAACGGCTGTGGTGCAAAGAGCACATTGGATACGTAAATGGTAATTTTCAACTTTTCGATTTGTTGCAATGAATATTTATGCATCTGGGCATGATGTGTCGAGGGAGATATACTGCTCGAACGATAGAGAAGCATCGAATATATTTTTTGAAAATTTCTCTCGTGGAGATAAGGAGTGTTTATGGCACTATACGCGATCGGTGATTTTCATCTTTCCTTCCAGGCCAATAAACCGATGGATATGTTCGGGAGAGTCTGGAGAGGGCATGAAGAGAAAATCCAGAAGAACTGTAATAAGCTGGTTTGTCCGGAGGATACGATCGTCATTACCGGAGATCATTCCTGGGGGAGAAACCTGGAAGAATGCAGGGAGGATCTCGCATTTATCGAGGCGCTTCCGGGGCGGAAGATTCTGCTCCGGGGCAACCACGATATGTTCTGGAACGTGAAGAAGACTGTGCGATTGAATCAGGAATATCAGGGGAGACTCGCGTTCCTGCAGAACAATTATTATGCATATGAAGATTATGCGCTGGTGGGAACCAAAGGGTACGCGTTTGAAGGGCCTTTTTATCTGGATCGAAAAGGCAGAATTACCGGCTGGGATGAAGCGCAGGAAGAGCGCGCGAAAAAGCTGATCGAGCGGGAAATGATAAGATTACAGACCTCTTTTGATGCGGCATCGGCGGTGGGATATCGGAAATTTATTCTGTTTCTGCACTATCCGCCGACCAGCATCATCGAGACAGACAGTGCCTTTACACGGATTGCGGAACAATATCATGTGGAACATGTGGTGTATTCCCATTGCCACGGGGAAAGCCGCTTTGGGGACAGCATTCGCGGAAACTATCATGGGATCATGTATCATCTGGTTTCCGGAGATTTCCTGAACTTTTGTCCGGAGAGAATTCTGTAAAGGAACCAGGGCCATGTCGGAAACCATGCCGGGAGATCTCGTCAAATATCGGAGGTTCCTGTACTCTACCGGCACTCAACCAGCGGTCGATTTGAGGTAAACTTCCGGTCGGTTGAGTATACGAAGGGAGAAATGATACGATGCAGACATCAAAGGAAAGGAGCCAGGATGATATGAAAAAGCAGACTCTTGGTATGATGATAGCATCTTTAAGAAAAGAAAATGGAATGACCCAGTTGGAACTTGCAGAAAAGATGGGCGTGACGGATAAGGCCGTTTCAAAATGGGAGCGGGATTTAAATAGAAACTGACTCAGCAATGGCAATGCTGGGAATTGGGCTTGCGTGTCTCGCGATATCACTTTTGCAGCAGGAAAAGGGTAATTAAACCATAGATTTCAGCTGATCGGGATGTTCTGTTTTTGAAGAGTATGAGGATTCAAAGTGCATATCAGAATGAAAGTAAACACTGGTATTATTGCTGTATGGGGTATGATGTCAGTACTTTATTATATTGGGAAAATAATAACCGGAGGACAGCAGCTTGAGTACCGCGAATGGGTAAATAACTGGTACGTCCTGCTGTTTTGGTTTATACCTCTGCTGCTGATTGGTGTAAATATTTGGCTTCAGTTGCGTAAATTGCATGAGCAGGAAAAGGGACGGAAGCTGAGAACCATCGGTTTTTCTATTTATTGCATTTTTTCTGTTTTGTTTTTCCTGGCAGCGATTTTTCTGTATGCACTTATGCACGATACCACAGAAACGACACTTGACGATGGAAATTTCAGGATTGGGGTAAGAGCAGGGTCGCAATACGAGTATTATTATGCAGAGCCGGTAAATCTGTTTACACGGAAGGCTTTTGAATGGAATAACGACAAATATGCGGAAAGCCTTTCCAGAACATATGACGCGTTTTTTCAATATACAGGTGATGATGAAAATGGAAACCCACAGTTTGTTGCATCGGAATATTTTGACATCAAAGTCACGGTTTATGGGATTGATGATGACGGTTCCAATGCGCTGGATGAAGATCTGAGATTTATGGTTACATCTGCCCGGTTGCAGGAGGAGAGGGAGAAATATTTTATTAACGGAGGGAGAGGAATTTGAACTGTTTTACGAAGATTATTTTGGATGGAGCAGTCCGAGGAATCCGGTTTATGCGCTTGTTGTATACGATGACATGATAGAAGAAACGGCAGAGGATATTGTGGCATTCATTAAAAATGAGTGTGAGAATGCGGCTCGTGCGGATGGAAAGCCGCTGTATGAAAAGACATACGGTAGCATATATATTCTTTTTAAGAGTAGCGATGGATCAGATTATATCGGAACCAGAAACATTCCGTATGCGAATTATGATAGCATATGGGTTAATGATGAAAATGTGTCGGTGGAGGATATTATATCATATTTGGAGTCGGGATTTCGATAGAATAAATTCCAGTTTATCAGGGCGGGGGATGTGATGAAGGAACGAAAAGAAATTCTGGACTATGGAATGATGCTGCCGGATGTATATATGG
>JAJPZP010000101.1 GCA_021204285.1 Lachnospiraceae bacterium
TCAGGTACCCGGATACCACTCCCTTTGTCCATTATATTCGGCGGCGCCCAGCTCATGGTTCGGTTAAAGCTCTCTTCTGGGTCAGATTAACCGGCTTAAATTCCCTCCGCAAAATCAGAATCTGCACCAAAACATAGCATGAGAAGACTCCCGTCATACATTTTCCCATTTCAATATCCATAATTTTGCTGATTACATATAACCGGCATCGGAACACAGGCATTTATGAAAAGTCAATGAATATTACATTTTTCATATGATATTCGCAGTTCGCTTTACATTTATCATATGTATTTTTTCATTCTCTGATGTTCACAGAGAAGTTACAGACAAGAAAGCGCATATGAATGATCCTCTGGGAAATACCTGATTTTGCGACCAGCAGTCCGACATCGGACATAGTTCATAACGGCATCAAAATGAAAAAGGACTGAACGACGTTGGCACTCGCCCGACACGACCTGAAGAGAGCCAGCACCCATCAACCTTCATAATTCCGGTAAAGCCGCGCCGACAAAAGCGCGTTTTCATCGAGTGCACGACTGTAATTCCGGATCTCTTCCACCGCCGGTGAGACGCTCCTCTCCAGCCTTTCCTCAAGGAACAGGTCGCTCTCCTTGCAGGTCCGGTTCACCCCACCGTCCATGATGAGTCCACCAAGTCCTTTCTCCTGCCGTGCGAAGCGGGAAATGGTTTTCAGCACACTCCCCTTTCGCGGATCTTCACAGGTAAAAAAGCGGAGTGTCCGGCGAAAACCGCGGATACAGGTGTCGATCTGCCGCGGCGATACTCTCTCATACATCCGGGAAATCTGCTCCCACGTGTGCACGCGGCTGATCAGATGATGGATCGGCACATAGTGGCATGGATCGTGCCCGTCCAGCTCCATCAGATAACGATCCAGCTCAGTCTCAATCTCGATATGGCCGACCTTTTTTTCCTCCATATAATAGTCGACAAAAGGATGGCATTCGCTGTCCAGAATAAAATGACAGACATATCCATACAGATAGGCGCGCAGCGCCGGATCCGGTTTTCTCCGGTATTTCTCTCTGCCGCGCTCAAAGAAATCCGCCGCGATCTCTCTATGCATCCATGTTCCCAGCTGATTGATCCGGTTTTTACAGATGGGCACGTAATAAAACAAAAGATCCGGGCCGTGCAGCCCGAGCAGGAAAGCGTCCTTCGCCTGCCGGATGTTCTCCCGCTCTCTTTCGGGTAACTCCCGGTAAACCTTTTTTCCAAACCGATAATGTGCGTAAGCTGCGGGCATTCCTTTACTCCTTTTCCTTTCGGTTTTTCGTAACAGTCCAGAACGGCGCGAAAGTCATATGACGCGCAAGCGGCATGCAGCCCACAAAGAAGGTGGTGCAAGACGTTCAGAGACGTCCGTTTGGCACAAATCAGAGCGAAGCTGGAACCTGTGGCCTGCTGTTCTGAATCGGTAACTGTTCAGTACCTTCACAGTTACGAGGGAAAAGCCCATTTAAATCGCTTCCCCATGACGTCCTCAGTATAACACAAAATAAATTTCCTGCATATGATGAAGTGTAAATAGATTTTGGAGGTTATCATATGGCTGATTTAAGTTCGAGAAATGGCTGTGGCTGCAGCGGCGGACTCTTCGGCGGCAGCTCCTGCTGCACCTGGATCTGCATCCTGATTCTCCTGAGCGAATGCTGCGGAAACGGCTGCGGTCTCTTCGGCGGCGACGGCTGCGGCTGCGGTGACAACAGCTGCATCTGGATCATCCTTCTGCTCCTGTTCTGTGGGAACGGTTTCGGCGGCTGCGGCAGCTCCTGCTGCTGACGTCTGACATCCCCTGCGGGCTGCCGGCACCTCCAGCAGCCCTGCCCCTTTTATCTGCATCGCAAAGCCCCTGCGCCCATACAGGCCTGTTTGCGCGTAAAAGTGCATGATTCGCGACCTTTACTCATATATATTATAAAGCGACCCGCGCCATTTTATGGGCAAATATCAGGCACACAGACATCCTTTCGCGCGAGTCCACTCTTATTCGTCTAACAGGACATACATCATGAATAACAGATACAGGGGCTGAAGACTATGACATCACTTGAGGAAACGATTCTCCCACCGGAGCTGAAGCTGTTTAAAATCCTCCTCCCCTTTCTGCCCGCTGACGCGCAGAAAATCCTGGCGGTCTTCCTCAAGTGGACGGAACTCATCGGCACGGTCCATTATTACGAGCAGAACCCGCCCCGGCAAAAAAGTCCCGACAACGAAGATCTGCTGGAGTGTCTGAGGGATATCCTGCCGCCCGGAGAGCTCTCTCAGATGGAACAATTTATGGATATCTTTAAAAATATGGATCAGTACCGGGAAATGTTCGAGAACTTTTCCTCCTTCGACATGCCCGGTCAGAAAGAAGGCGACCTGTGAACACACCGGAATGGTTTTACGATGAACGCGTACAGAAGATCGCGCCCGAAAAGCTGAAGCTTCTCATGAGCCTGGCGCAGCAGCTTGAAGGCAAGTCTTCCCAGAAGGAAATGCTGCCCGTTCTGATGGGCGCGGCGGTCTCCGCGAGCCGTCGGGGCTTAAATTTTACCAGGGAGGAGTTTGATCTCATCTTCCGCATTATGAAAGAAGGAAAATCCGCCGAGGAGCAGGCGCAGATGGACCGCACGCTTGAGCAGGCGCAGCAACTGTTCTCAAAGCGCTGAGACTCGGATTGTCAGAACCTTTCACAGAGACTTTGCCATCTTACGCAGCACTTACAACTCACAACCTGTCAAAGCCGGCAGTGCGCCTCCGTCCCCAAAGACCTCGATCCTGTCGCTGTCTCCACAGCGATTTCGGAAAGACGGGAAGAGGAAGCCGCTCTGCGGCTTCTGCGGCTCGTAATCCCCGCTGACCCGGCAGTAAGCGCCGACCAGAAAAGAATAGACCTCCTCCGACTCCCACTGGCTCTCCTTGTCCGTGCCCTTTCGCGGGATGTCGTAGCTGCCATAAAAAAGATAGAAAGCATAGGGACTGTCCATCTGATACCGCTCGCCTGTGATCTCATACAGCGTCTCCATGAGCGCATCGTTCTTCAGTTCACAGTCCTTCAGCGCCATCAGCATCTGCCAGACGCCGCCGGGTCTCTGGTCAGCCGCGTCAAATACATATTCCTTCAACTGTACATTCGTCTCTGAAAAAGGTATCGTCTTCGCGATCTCAAGATTCGCCTTCTGTTCCGCCTCCGTCAAACGCCTGAAATGGCGATTGAAGCTGCCGTCCACATATCCATCCTTATCAAAATATGCACCCGCAATCCTGCTGAAGCAATTCCGGCTTAAGGTCATGCGCCTGGTGAGTTCCAGCATGTCTTCACGATCAATCTTTCCCTGCTGTCTCATATGCTTTTCACTCCTTCGTCTTCCTGTTAATGAACTGAAGCTTCGTCTTTGAGTATAAGATCTTCTGGCTATGGTAGAGGCCAAAATATCCGGACTCCATGTAACTGACCGCGACAACCAGCAGAAAATACGGCATTGCCTCGAAGCCAAAAAGTTCAAAACTCAGAAACAGCGATGTCAGCGGACAGTTCGTCACGCCGCAGAACAGAGCCGCCATGCCACAGGCCGCGGCGAGAGACGGTGAAAACCCGAAGATCTGGCCAGCAAGACAACCGAAGGTCGCGCCGACAAAGAGTGTCGGAACGATCTCCCCGCCCTTGAAGCCGCAGCCAAGCGTGACCGCAGTAAACACCATCTTGATCAGAAAGGCAGCGGCCACAGTCTCTCCCGAGACTGCGCGTTCGATCACGCCCATGCTGGTACCGAGATAATCGGTCGTGCCGAGCAGCCGGGTCATCAGGATGATCAGCAAGGCGCCCGCAATCACGCGCAGCCACTCGTTCGGTATATATTTGTGATAAAGATGTTCCGTCTTATGAAGAATCAGGCAAAACAGGATACTGACCGCCGCACAGGCAACTGCAAAAAGAATCACGAAGCCTGCGCCGGAAAGCGTGAATTCCGGAATATCCGCGATCACGAAATGCTCGCCCTCCGCTCCAACCATTCCCGCAACCGCGGCAGCTGTAAGCGAAGCCAGAGCACAGGGAACGAGCGCCGCGTACTGCATAATACCGACGCTGATGACCTCCATGGAAAAAACCGTTGCGGTCAACGGCGTGCCAAAGAGCGCCGAAAAGCCCGCACTCATGCCACACATGACCATCAGCCTTCGGTCATATTCATCAAGCTTTAATACTCTTCCCAGTGTTCCACCGATGCTCCCGCCGAGCTGCAGCGCAGCGCCCTCGCGCCCTGCAGAACCACCGCAGGCATGCGTCAGAATGGTCGCAGCCGTAATCAGCGGCGCCATGCGAAGCGGCACATAAGAGTCTGAACTGACGCCCTCCAGCACAACATTGGTACTGGACTTGTAGGGATCGAGACGATAAAGCGCCACGACCAGCAAACCTGCAACCGGGAGCAGGTACAGCATCCATGGGTACGCTGTGCGAAAGGATGTCACCAGGCTGATACAGCGTCCGAACAGGCCGCCAAGAATACCCAGCAACACCCCCTTCAGCCCCGCCACCACCAGCCAGCGGAGCAGCAGCCAGCCCCGTTCCAGACAGATTCTCAGGTATTTCTTCATTCTCCTATCCCCTCTTACCCGGAAAAAGACATCGCCTTCCCCAGACAATGTCTTTTCCGTTTAAGTCAAACAATATCACAAATTGAAAACTCTGTATTACGCCTCAGCCGCAGCCCTCGCCGCGACTTCCTTCTCCTGCACATCGGACGGTGCCTGCTCATAACGCACGAACTCATAGGAATAAACCCCGCTGCCACCGGTCATGGAACGAAGATCCGTCGCGAAGCCGAAAACTTCCATTATCGGAACCTCCGCCACAACTTCCGTCTTGCCGCCGCCCGCCGGGTT
>JAJPZP010000008.1 GCA_021204285.1 Lachnospiraceae bacterium
GTCATACACCTCTTCTATATGAAAAAGTTTTCCCTAAATTTACTAATTAAAATAAAGCTAATCAACCCAATTCACAATAAGAAAGCTCTCAAAACCGAAACCAGAGCTTTTTACAGTACGGCGGTTTTTCGCAGATCATAAGGTTTTCATTACCACGTTGATTTGCTTCGCTTCACATTAAACCTCAGTAAACAACAGATAACGCAATAAAGAAATAACCGCTGACTTTAAACCTTTCACCTGTTTATAAGACCAGATTCTCTTATGATCTGCCGGAAAAGATCAGATTTCCACTTCAAATTCAAAAGTCTGGTTGTGCCTGTCCAGCGCCATCTGAATGTCCATGATCTCCCTGCTGATCTGCTCATACTGCGCTTTCACAAGGTCGAGATCATAGTTGACATACTCGTACTCCGGAGAACGGTTCGCGCTGCGGTAGCGGGAAAATGCATGGTCAACCCGCGTCTTCGGAAGCCGCTGACGCATGCTGTCGAGAATGTTTTTCTGCCAGTTGAGCTGCGTCATCTTCACCAGCACCGTGTCGATGGACATCTCCGTCCCGTTCACCGTGACCGTACTGCTCACGTTCGCGAGGTTGATCGCGTGCTTGACGCGGCGCACCTTCTCATCGATGTCCGCGAGCCTCGCTGCCACCTCGGAGTAATCGTATTCCGGCACGACCGGCGTCTCGTCGACCGCCGCCGTGTAGACACTGGACTGCATCTCCAGGCTTCTCCAGTATTCTTTTTCTTCCTTCAGCTGTCTCAGGATCTTGCTTGCGTATGCGCTTGTCACCTTCATCTTCTTTTTCCTCCCTGTCTCTTTCTGGTAATCAGGATAGCACAGCAAGCGCGGACTGTCATTCTACCAGCAGTTTAATGTAAAAAATCCCCATAAACCAGAAATATCCCCGTCTATGACGAGGATATCTTCCATATTTCTGTGCAACACTTTGCTCAGGATCAACAGGTTATCAAGACTCGGCAGCGACTGGCCGGACAGCCACTTGTAAACGGCCTGTGGATTTGCAAATCCCATGGCTTCCTGGATATCACGTACCGAATAGCCATTTTCCTTCAGCAGCTCCCGGATTCTCCGGCCGGTCGCCTGCTGCTGGATCGACAGATAGACTGGTTCCATTACGCATCCCTCCCCTGACTGTATTCGATTGCCAGAGAATTATAGCACAGGATCCTCGGAAAGGCTACCATATTTTTCAAACATTCATTCAACCATTAGTTTAAAAAGCTTCCCGATCAGCTCCAGGTCCGCCGGAAGCCAGTCCACGCTATATAATTCCTCTTTTGTGAGCCACCTCGCAGCCTCATGCTCCCGCAGCACCAGGTCTCCCGAGAGGACCTCCGCCCAGAAGCAGTCCATCGACAGATGAAACGCCGGATAATCATACTCTATCCGCGCGATCCGCTCCCCCACCGCGATGTCGGTATCCAGCTCCTCTCTGATCTCACGCACGAGCGCCTCTTCGGGCGTCTCGCCCGGCTCGACCTTGCCGCTCGGGAACTCCCAGCCGTCCTTAAACTCGCCGTAGCCGCGCTGCGTGGCGAAGATTTTATTTTCATGCCGGATGACCGCGGCGACCACACTGACTGTCTTCATGTTTCGTTCTCTCCTTTTAACTGATAATATACTGATAAATATCGTCTCTCACCGGGGTGTCCAGATTCCACTCGATCTCCACCGCCGTCTTCGTCGTGTTTGGCATGCAGAATTCTTCCGCCCGGCCGGACGCATACATCCGTCCCAGATAATAGAACTCTTTTGAAATCTTATCATCCTTATTTTTCCGCACAAACAGATGCACATCGATCCCTCGCTCACGCGCATACAGGAAATTCTGCACATCCTCCGACTGCTTCGTCCTGCCCGACTTGGAAATTGCAATCAGGGTCCCCGCGTTCAGAAAATGATCCTCGTACTTTGTTGTATCGCTGATATCCTCTGCTTTATCATAATTGATGAATACCGGGAAGGTCTTTGTCTTCCTGTCGTATTTATAACCGCCAATATTCAACGGCACTTCATTGTTCTCCCAGTTCAGCAGCCTGCACACATCTTCGTAAGTATATTTCTGATACAATACAAAATCGGTATCCTGATAACGCTGGCTGAAATTGGCCTGATATCTGGAAATGC
Source organism: Lachnospiraceae bacterium (assembly GCA_021204285.1). Taxonomy (GTDB): domain Bacteria; phylum Bacillota; class Clostridia; order Lachnospirales; family Lachnospiraceae; genus Hominiventricola. Next base: position 2,155 of record JAJPZP010000008.1, read on the forward strand.
CGAATGCAACCAGTTCATCGACAATCTCATAAAATTCCGGGTTCTCCAGCATTTCCCCGAATGCTCCGGATATTCCGTATTCATCGCCTTCCTTTTCAATGAAAATACAGTTGTCATAGGTCTTCTTGCCGGAACCGGATGGAAACTCATTTGTCATCACATTGACCAGATTCTGCTCTGCATCGGCATTCATGGAAATACTATAGTCTTCTCTCAGAGACTTTTTGAGAGCCCTCAGAATTCCATGCTGATAAGTCATCACTCGTCTCAGCAGCTCGAGCTCCTGAATTCGTTTCCCGGAAGCGAGCTTTCTGGAAATAAATTCGACTACCTTTTCCTCCTTCTTCGAAAGACGCACCGTGTAATCTTTCTCATACTTGACAAGGAATTTATAATATGATCCCAGACTATTGTTGTCAAAAATCCGGCAGACATCCATCTCACCATATTCGTCGAAATCCCGGAGCTTCAGAATTCTGCCCAGTTTATATTTGAGGTTCGTATAATTCTCGCGAATCAATCTGATATCACTGAAATTCGCGCTGTCAATCGCGGCAAAAATCCGTTTCCGGCTGATCTCGTCAAAATGAATCGTGGAAATGCCAGAAATAACCCGATCCCCTTCCATCACATAACGGCGGATATTATCCTTATTGTAACTGCGGTCTCCCGAGAGCGCGATCGGAATCAGGAAATTATTTTTGTAGTTCCCGATAAAATCCAGCACAACGACAAAATCTTTATTTTCGGATTTTCACAGGCCCCTTCCCAACTGCTGCACAAAGACGATCGCCGACTGCGTGGGACGCAGCATGATCACCTGATTGATCTCCGGAATATCAACGCCCTCGGAAAAAATATCGACTGTGAAAATGTAATCCAGATAATCTTCCGCTGCCTGAGCATTTTCCGCACGTTCCGTCACCAGACGCTCGATCACTTCTTCTCTCTTCGTCTCGCTGTCCTCTCCCGTCAAAGCTTCTGTCCGGAAACCTCTCTCATTGAACTTTCTTGACAGTTCCCGTGCTTCTTCTTTTCGACTGCAGAAAATCAGTCCCTTGACGCGATCGCCACAGTGTCCATAATAATTTGCCTGCTCAATCACGTAATCAACCCGATCATCGCTGGTCAGGCGGCTGAACCGGCGCAGACTGTCCACATCGTCATCATCCCCGATCACCTTGCCTTCGATCGTCAGGTCGGTAATGCCAAAATAATGGAAAGGACACAGCAGATCCTCTTCCAGCGCCTGCTGCAAACGAATCTCATACGCGATATTGTGGTGAAAGATTTCATAGACATCAAAACGATTTGTCTCCGGACTCGCAGTCATCCCAAGCCAGAAACCTGGCTGGAAATATTCCATAATCTTCTGATAGCTGCCTGCGCCAGAGTGGTGCGCCTCATCCAGACAGATGACGGAAAACGCATCAGGAGAAAACCTCTGAAGAATACTCTCCTTACTCATCATCTGCATGGTCGAAAAAATCAGATCCGCATCCTTTATGTTCTCTATGTCAGAAGATGTATTTCCGGAAAGAAGTTCATACTGATAATCTGCGCCGTCCTCGCGTTTCTGGCCGAATACTTTTTTATAGCTCTCCATTGCCTGCTTCGCGATGCGCTCCCGATGCACCAGAAATAAAGCCTTTTTCGGTTTCATCTCCCGGAGTGCGAAGGCTGACGCGTAGGTTTTTCCAGTACCCGTGGCCGAAATAAGAAGCGCGCGTGTCTCCCCTTCTGCAAGAAGCGCCTTGATATTCTTCACAAAGCCAACCTGCATCGCATTGGGCTGCAGGCGGTACTCCTCCAGAGAGACGGGGGACTGCGCCCTCGCTATTTTTCGCTGCTTCTTTACCAGCGTATAACGGATGCGGTAATTCTCGATGAAATCATCATAATCCAGGCTGTTTGACGCGCTCCACAGATCTTCAAATTCCCGCAGAATGTCATGGATTACTTCTCCGGACTCGTAGCTGATGAGCTTCGTATTCCATTCCCGGTTCACCTTCAACGCTTTCGCCGTCATGTTCGAGCTTCCGACGATGATCCGATACAGTTCCTCCTTCCGGAAGATGTAGCCCTTCGTGTGAAAGCCATCCCGATCCTCATCGGTAAGAAACATTCTCAGCTCAATATTTTTCAGCTCATGCAGCTTGTCCAGGGCCTTCGGGTCATTAAACACCTGATAATCCGTCGTCAGGATTCTCCCGCGGATGCCCCGGGCCTCCAGCTCTTTCAGGATCTGCAGAAGCGGCGTGATTCCACCCAACGTAATGAATGCGACGCTGATACAGAACTCATCACAGCGTAAAAGTTCCTGTTCTAGCGAGGAAATAACCCTTTTTCCCTGACTGTCATCGTTGGAGATGAACTCCGGCCGATAAGCCAGATTGGAATTTACCCTCTGATCAATAAAAGCTGTCTCAAAACCGGATTGTAGATCTTTTACACTATCCATCCACTATTACACCTCTTCCAATGCTGTCTGCAATGTATTTTGTTCACTATACAATTTTATTCTCGTAATCTTGCAGCTCATGAAAAATAGCATCCACAACCGCGTCATTTCTTTCCAATCGAAACATCATAAAGTATCTGTGCCGCAGAAAATTCATTCTTTTATATCCCTGCTCCTTAAGTCTTGGATTTTCACAGATCTTAAGACTTCCCGCAACATCAGCCAAGCCCCGGCCAGTTT
>JAJPZP010000234.1 GCA_021204285.1 Lachnospiraceae bacterium
CAGACCGCCTTCTTCGAAGGCTATATGCCGCTTACGCGTCATATGTCTGAGGCTGGATGGGTGGAACACCCATCCCGAAATGGAAATACAGCCTTTAGCAGGTAAACCTGCACAGGCTGTCCTTCCATTTCGATGCTGTTCTGAACTGTTTATTTCAGATCCTCGCGACGCCGCTCTTTCTGGCGGCCTCCGCGACGGCGGCAGCCACTGCCTTGCCCACACGGGGATCAAAAGCCTTCGGAATGATATAATCTTCGTTCAGCTCATCGTCAGAGATCAGGCCTGCCAGCGCTTCTGCAGCTGCAAGTTTCATCTCGTCGTTGATATCGCTTGCGCGGACATCGAAAGCGCCCCGGAAAATGCCCGGGAAAGCGAGCACGTTGTTGATCTGGTTCGGGAAATCACTGCGTCCGGTGGAGACGACCTTCGCGCCGCCCGTCTTTGCCTCGTCCGGGAAAATCTCCGGAGTCGGGTTTGCACACGCGAATACGATCGCGTCCCGGTTCATGGTCTTTACCATCTCGGTCGTCACCATCTTTGGCGCGCTCACGCCGATGAATACATCCGCACCTACCAGCATGTCAGCAAGCGATCCGCTCTTCTTTGCGGGATTCGTGACTTTTGCCATTTCCTCTTTTACGGGGTTCATGCCTTCCGCGCGGCCGTCATAGATCGCTCCTTTGCGGTCGCAGAGTGTGATATCCTTGAAGCCGGCAGTCAGAAGAAGTCTTGTGATGGAGATCGCCGCGGCGCCCGCGCCGTTGACGACAATGCGTACATCATCCTTCTTCTTGCCGACGACCTTCAGCGCGTTGGTCAGTCCGGCCAGCGTGATAATCGCGGTGCCGTGCTGATCATCGTGGAAGATCGGAATGTCGCATTTCTCTTTCAGCTTGCGCTCAATCTCAAAGCAGCGCGGAGCGGAAATGTCCTCAAGATTGACGCCGCCGAAGCTGCCGGAAATCTGATAGACAGTTTCCACGATCGTGTCCACATCCTGGCTCTTGATGCACAGCGGAAAAGCGTCCACACCGCCAAAGGCTTTGAACAGTACACACTTTCCTTCCATGACCGGCATGCCGGCCTCCGCGCCGATATTGCCGAGTCCCAGAACAGCGGAGCCATCCGTGACTACCAGGCACATATTGTGGCGGCGTGTCAGATCGTAGCTCTTATTGATATCTTTCTGGATCTCCAGGCAGGGCTGCGCGACTCCCGGCGTGTAGGCCAGGGAGAGGTCATCCTTGTTCGCCACCGGAACAGTAGCGATGACCTCGATTTTTCCTTTCCATTCTTCATGGAGTCGCAGTGACTCTTTTGCGTAATCCATATGAAACTCCTCCATTATGATGTCAGATTTTTCCGTCTTTTTTCAGCTCCAGCAGGATATCGACGATATGCTGCGTGCTGTCAGCGATGAGAACGCCTGCCTCGCGCAGAACCTTTTCCTTGTTCGCCGCGCTGCCGGTGCCGTCCGCAGAGACGATCGCACCTGCATATCCCATGCTGCGGCCCTTCGGTGCGTTCTTGCCGGCAATCAGAGCGACGACAGGTTTTGAGACATGATCCTTGATGTAAGCAGCGGCAAGCTCCTCTTCGCTGCCACCGATCTCTCCGATCATGACAATCGCCTTTGTGTCGGGATCCGCCTCAAAGCTCGGCAGCAATTCGACAAAGGTCGTACCGGGAATCATATCTCCGCCGACGCCCACGCAGGTGGACTGGCCGATGCCGTTGTCCGTCAGCATTTTCACGGTTTCGTAGCAGTTTGTGGCGCTGCGGCTCATAACCCCCACATTTCCGGGAGAGAAGAAATATCCGGCCATAAATCCGGCCTTGGTCTTGCCCGGGGAGATGACTCCGAAGGAGTTTGGCCCGAACAGCTGCACGCCGCGTGCCTTTGCGAGGTGATAGCAGAACATCATATCATGTACCGGCACATGCTCTGCGATGGTGAACACCATCTTCATGCCGGCATCAATCGCTTCCAGTACGGAATCTTTCATGAATTTCGCAGGAACAAAGATCACCGTCGCGTCCGCACCGGTTGCAGCCATGGCTTCTTTTACGGTGTTGAAGACAGGTACGCCGCATACTTCCTGGCCGCCCTTGCCCGGAGTCACGCCTCCGACCACTTTGGTTCCATACTGAAGCATCTGTTCCGTATGGTAGGAGCCCTCACGCGCGGTAATGCCCTGAACGATCAATTTGGTCTTTTCATCGATTAAAATGCTCATAATCTATCCCTCCTGTCCGCAAGCGCTTTTACACATTCCCGCAAACCGGGTACAGATACGATATCCACGTCTTTGATCGAGCTGATGATCTGAAGGCCGGCTTCTTTGTTTGTGCCTTCCATCCGGATCACAACGATCTTGTCCTGATGCTGTCCTTCCAGAGCCATCTTCACACCGCCGGCGACCTCGTCGCAGCGGGTGATGCCGCCAAAGATATTGATCAGTACGGCTTTCACCCCCGGAGTGGAGAAGAGGATGCGCATCGCTTCCTTGATGCGGTCTGCCGTTGCGCCGCCGCCCAGGTCGAGCGCCGCTGCTACCTTCATTCCCTCTTTGGAAATAAGATCGATGCAGCTCATCAGCATACCGGAGCCGTTTGATGTGACGGCGATGGTGCCGCCCTCCTCAACCGGAATATACAGGAAGTTGTATTCCGCCGCTTCGTTGATCAGGGGATTGTCCGGCTGCAGTTTTGCAGCGAATTCCTGAATATCCGGAAGGCGGAACATGGCGCTGTCGTCGATGTCAATCTTGCCATCGAGAGCGACAAGCCTGTCATTCGCGTCGATCACAAGAGGATTGATCTCCACCAGCATGCAGCTGTAGTCCATGAAGATCGCGTACAGCTTTTTCAGCATATCGGTGAGCTGTTTCTTATAGGACATGCTGACGCCTGATTTGGAAAGAAGGTAGGCCGCCATGTAATCCTTGATGCCCACAAACGGATCCACCACGACTTTGACGATCTTATCGGGATCTTCCTTTGCGGTCTGCTCAATCTCCATGCCCCCGTTTGCGCCGACAACGATGATCGCGCCCTCGGTCAGGCGGTCCAGCATGATGGAAAGATAGAGCTCCGTCTTGTTGTTTTCCGCCTTCTCCACGATCAGCAGCTGATTTACCTTGTAGCCGCGAAGCTCTGAAAAGAGGAGATCTTCGCAGTGTTTTTTTGCCTCTTCGGGTGTGTCAGCAAAACGGATTCCGCCCGCCTTGCCTCTGCCGCCGATCTGTACCTGCGCCTTGACGACGACAGGATAGGAGAGACCGGCTTTCCCGATCTCTGCCTCCATATTTTCGGAAGAATCAATGACACAGCCGTTCATCGTAGAAACGTCATACTTGTCAAAGAGTTCTTTTGCTTTGTATTCCAGTAACTTCAAAATCGTTTACCCCCAGATCTCCTCATCGGTCGGAGCGACAGCACCGGGTCTCACGGTGGCGATGCGGCTCACGTTGAACAGGTGTTTCCAGCTCAGGTTTTCGCTGATGGTGTTGCCGCCCCAGCTTCCACAGCCGAGCGTAGTGGTCGCGGACAGGCTGTTGTACAGGCTTCCGCCGTTATTCGTGGAGCAGATCTGGTTGATCAGGAAACGGGATACCGGGAGTACCTGTGCGGCAGCCTCGATATGCTCCTGGTTGTTGGAGTGGATCGCCACGCTGTGTCCACGTCCCTTCACAGACAGGTTCGCATCCGCGATCTTGATCGCTTCCTCCCAGGTGTCATAGGTGTAGAGGGACATCACCGGGCACATCTTCTCATCGGAGAGATAGTCGCCGGCTCCATATGCCGGAGCCTTCACAAGGATGACGCGCGTATCTTCCGGAACATCGATACCGGCAGCTGCGGCGACCTTGAGTGCGGACTGACCGACCAGATCCTTGTTCATGACGCCGCCCGGGAACATCGCGTTGCGAAGCGCGTCCACCTGTGCGGGATCATCGATATAAACACCATGATTTTTCTTATATTCCGCGATGAGCTCATCGACTTTGGAAGCCGGCGTGATCGCGTTCTGTTCGCCGGAGCAGATGATGCCGTTGTCGAAGCAGCGGCCGTCGATGATCATCGGAACCACCTTTGCGTAGTCCACGTCATCGTCCAGGATGCACTGCACGTTGCCGGCGCCTACGCCGTAGGACGGTTTCCCGGATGAATACGCAGCCTTCACCACGCCCGGGCCGCCGGTCGCGAGAACGACGTCACAGGTCTTCATCAGAAGTCCGGAGATCTCCATCGTCGGCTCCGGCACACACTGGATCAGGTTCTCCGGTGCGCCAAGCTTTGCCAGCCGCTCGTTGATCAGCTCAACGGTCTTCGTGCTGCAGGCCTTGGAACGGGGATGCGGTCCGACGATCACGGCGTTGCGGCCCTTTACCGCGAACATCGCGTTGCACATCGGGGTGACGATCGGGTTGGTCGTCGGGGTGATCGCGGCGACGACGCCCATCGGCTTCGCAACCTCGATGATGCCAAGCTCCGGATAACGGTTGATGACACCAACGCTCTTCTTGCCCTTCATGTCGTTCCAGATCACGCGGGCCTTGCCCTTGTTCTTCGTGACCTTGTTCTCATATACGCCCATTCTGGTCTCGTCTACTGCCATTCTGGCCAGCATTTCCGCATTGTCATAGACGGTCTTCGCGATTTCGCGGCAGAGCACGTCCACCTGCTCCTGGCTGTAGCCCTCGACGACCTTCTGCGCTACCCGTGCCTTCTCAACGAGGCTTTCAACATATTCTTTTGCATCTATAATTCTATCCATCCTTTCTTTTTAT
>JAJPZP010000026.1 GCA_021204285.1 Lachnospiraceae bacterium
TACATGACCTTCACCGCGAGAGACGCACCCATCATGCCGATCTTTGCGTCCGGCCAGGCATAGACGATGTCCGCGCCGAGACCCTTACTGTTCATCGTCACATAGGCGCTGCCATAGGCCTTTCCAACGATCACATTGACCTTCGGGACATCTGCGTCCGCAAATGCCGCAGTGAGCGCTGCCGCCGCCTTCGCCATACGCTTCTCGGAACACTTTGTCGCCTTGAAGCCCGCCGCGTTGGTCAGCGTCAGGATCGGAATATTAAAAGCATCACAGAATTTTACAAAACCGGCAGCCTTCTCGCAGCCCCTCGCGGAAATCTCCGCGTCAAACTGCTCCGCAGCATTCCCTTCTTCGTCATAGAGGGTGAAACGGTTCGCCACCGCGCCAACCGTCGTGCCGTTCAGCTTGATAAAACCGGTCACCATATCCTTGCCGTAGTCAGCCTTCGTCTCAAAGAAAATACCGGAATCCGAGATCATCGGAAGCGCGATCGCCGGGTCTGCAGCGGAGGCTTCCAGATCCGAACAGGCTCTGTTCAGGTCGTCCTCGCACTCCAGGTAGGACAGATCATCCTCATTGTTCGCCGGAATCAGGGAAACGAGCTCATGAATCTTCGCGATCAGCTCCGCCTCCTCCGCGACGACATCCACAATGCCAACCTCTTCACTCTGGAAAGCGGCAGACGCCGTATCGCACCTGGACACTTCATTTCCAGCCAATGCGTTCGGCGAATTGACAAAAAGTCTGCCCTTCTGCTCCATAAAGGTGAAGTCCGACATCGCGGACGCAACCGCCATGCCGCCGCCGCAGTTTCCGAACACAGCCGTGATCTGCGGAACAACGCCCGATGCCGTGGCCTGCTTCCGATACAGTTCGCCAAACGCGTTCAGCGCATCAGAGGCTTCCTGCAGGCGAAGGCCGGAACAGTCGACAAGACCGATCACCGGCGCTCCCATCTTCATCGCCATGTCATAGAGCCGGATGATCTTCTTTGCGTGCATCTCACCCATGGAACCGCCCAGCACGGACGCATCCTGGCTGTACACATACACAAGGCTGCCATCAATAACGCCGTAGCCGGTGATCACACCGTCCGAAGGAGTCTCGATGCTGTTCATGTTGAAATCTGTCGCGCGTGCTTTCACGGCGGCGCCGATCTCAACAAAACTGTTCTCGTCAAGCAGCGCTGCGATCCTGCTGCCCGCCAAGTTCTGTGATGTACTACTCATTCTTTAGACCTCCAAAACTAAAATTGTTAAACCAATTTCTGCCGATGATAATTGTAACAAGCCGCCGGGAAAATTTCAAGATATTTTTACAAGAAGTGACCTTCTTAATAACTTTCCGGCAAAAGGCTGCAGATAGACCGGTAAATTCCCGCATATACTGAGAAAAACGTTCTTCGGAGTTTCCATGACCTCTTTTTCCAGTCTCTTCCTTCGAAAAAACACGGTTCTTCTGATTGCTGCTGCCCTGTTTCTCTGCCCTCTTCCGGCTCTCGCTGAAAACGAACCGGACAATCTCTACGCCAGGGCAGCTGTGTTGATGGACGCTGACACCGGACGCATTCTCTTCGAAAAAAACGGAGAGGAGAAGCTGCCCATGGCGAGCACAACGAAGATCATGACATTACTGATTACACTCGAAAATGCTGACCTTGAAGAAATCATCGAGGTGTCCGCTTATGCAGCCTCGATGCCGGACGTACAGCTCGGCCTGTGTGAAGGTGAGCGCTACCGCCTGCTCGATCTCTGTTATTCTCTCATGCTTGAATCCCATAATGACACTGCCGTCGCAATCGCCGAACACGTCGGCGGCAGCATGGAAGGCTTCGCCTCGCTGATGAACCAGAAGGCACGCGACCTCGGTTGCTATCATACATACTTCATCACGCCAAACGGACTCGACGCGGAGGATGAAAACGGCGTTCATTCGACGACGGCGGAAGACCTTGCGCGGATCATGCGCTGCTGCATGGAAAATGAGACCTTTCTTACCATCACACAGACAGCCTCGTGGAGTTTCAGCGACATCAGCGGCACACGCAGCTTTACTGTGAACAACAAAAATGCCTTCCTGAACATGATGGAAGGCGCACTGACCGGAAAAACCGGTTTCACAAACGGCGCCGGTTACTGCTATGTAGGCGCGCTCGAACGAGATGAAAAACGTCTGATCGCCGTCGTACTGGCCTGCGGCTGGCCGAACAACAAGACCTGGAAATGGTCGGATACCACCAGATTGATGAACTACGGACTAAATGAATTTGAGAACATCACCGTCGGGGAGGATTCCCTGACACCGGATCCCCTCCCGGTGACAAACGGGCAGGACTCTGAAGTAAATATTCACGTCGAAATCTCACAGGATCGTCTGCTTCTCTGCGAGGAAGATCGCTTTTCCATGAAAGTCCTGCTCCCCGATTCGCTGGAAGCACCGGTATATAAAGGAGAGTGCATCGGCAGCGTGCTCTACTCCGTAAATGGGGAAATCCTCGATCTCTTTCCCATTGTCGCCGAAGAAGATGTTCCCGTGATCGATTTCCGCTGGAGACTGGAGCAGGTTGTCAGCCTGTGGATACCGTAAACAGTAAGCTAGATATCTAACTTGAGCTGCACTTCCTCCTCTGCCTCGCTCTTCATCTCCTCGATCAGTTCCGGCTGGATGGAGGGCAGCTCCTCTGCGGAACGAACGCCAAACTCCTGCAGGAATTCCTCCGTCGTTCCAAACAGAATCGGCCTTCCCGGCGCGTCCAGGCGGCCGGTCTCTCCGACAAGTCCATACTCTACAAGCCGGTTCAGCGCATGGTCTGAATTCACGCCACGAATCTTCTCGATCTCCTGACGCGTCACCGGTTGCCGGTAGGCAACGATGGACAGTACCTCAAGCTGTACATCAGTCAGCGTATATTTCTTCGGCTGCTTCGCGACACGGATCAATGCGTCATAATATTCCTTCCGGGTACAGAGCTGATACGAGTCATCCAGCTCAATGATCTCCATACCGCCCACGCGACTGTTATAGCGATCCATCATCTGGTGCATCAGCTTCCGTGTCGTTGACAGATCGTGTCCGATGGCAATGGCCAGCTTCTCCGCGCTCACCGCCTCCCCCATCGCAAACAGCACAGCCTCAATCAGTCCTTCCGTCTTCTCAAGCTCCACGTTTCTCTCCTCCTGTCAAATCAAGGATGTCAGCACAATATCGCCGAACAGCTCATCCTGCCGGGCATCCAGCTCGCCGGTTTTCATCAGCTCGAGCACCGCCAGAAATGTGACAACCAGCTGGTTCCTGCTCTTCTGCTTCTCCAGCAGAGCTGTAAAAGAAAAGGAGGAATGCTTTGAAGCATAGTCCCGCACACTGCCCAGCTTTTCGTCGAGGCTGACTTCCTCCTGCTCGATCTGCCCAAAATGGCTGCGAATCGGGTCAATCTTCTCCTTCTGACGACGCATAAGCTGCTGAAAGATTGCATTCAGGCTCTTCAGCGTCGTGTCCCCGATCAATGTCTCCATATCCACCGGAGCTTCGTACTCCGCCACCTCACGCGGGATTGTTGGTCCCTTGTAAAGCGACTTTCCGGACACAGACAGCCTGTCCCTGAGTTCGGGCGGCATATAGTTATACATCTTATATTCAAGGCGCCTGTGAACCAGTTCCTCGCGCGGGTCGATCTCCTCGCCCTCCTCGTCTTTCTCAGCGGGAAGCAGCATTTTCGCCTTGATTTCGAGGAGCGTCGCCGCCATGACAAGAAACTCACTCATAACATTAAGGTCTTCTGTCTCCATCGCCTTCAGATATTCCATGTACTGCGCGGTAATCTCCATGATCGGGATGTCAAAGATATTAAATTTGTTGATATCGATCAGGTGAAGCAGCAGGTCCAGCGGCCCCTCGAAACTTTCAATTTTGACTGATAATGCCATCGTCTAAGCCATCCCTCTTACCGTAATGGAAAACAGCTGGTGCGGATTATTGATCCGGATCGGCACAGTATGCTCCCCAAGCCCTGCGCTGACCACCATATATTTTCCATTTAGCGAATACAATCCTCTGCTGTACTTTGGGAACAGCCGTGCCTGCGGCGAAATGAAACCGCCCAGGCGCGGCAACCGGATGATCCCGCCATGCAGATGACCGGAAAGTGTCAGATCTGCACCCCAGCTCGCATAAGCTTCAAAAAAGACCGGATTGTGCGCCAGCAGAATGTGGCAGGCATCCTTCTGCGCCGGTCCGAAGACACGCGTGAGCTCTTCCGGGCCGTAATGCGGCTGTCCAAATTTCCGGTAATAATCCAGAGGAAGCTCATAACCATGTATCAAAATGCGGTTTCCTCCCCAGGAAATTTCCCGCGTCTCATCCACAAGTACACAGACACCCAGCTCCTGCAGTTTTTTCGTATACTGTTCGTATTGGTCGCCGTAGACGTCTTTCCACAGACGCATGCGGGACTCATGATTTCCATTGGCGCAGATGACCGGCGTTTTCCTCCTGGCAAGCTCCCGGAAAAGACAAAGCGCATGCTCTGTCTGAGCTGCTTTCTCACCCAGCAGCATATCCCCCGCGCAGAGAACCAGATCACATTCCAGGTGATCGATCACCTCAAGAAGATCACACTGCTCCACACCCCATAAGCGGTCATGCAGATCCGCCAGCAGGGCGATCCGCAATGGCGGACTCTCTTTTGACAGCGAATCTGTACAGATCTCACAGTAATCGATCGTCAGGCGATCACTTCCCCTGTATCCTGTCATAATC
>JAJPZP010000184.1:0-412 GCA_021204285.1 Lachnospiraceae bacterium
TAATGGGGTATCCGTGTTCATCGTTACATTGTATCAACGAGAGTAGGGCAACGGAGCCATCGTGCGGCGTCGGCAATTTCATGGGACTTGTACCAGAAAGTATGGACGGGCTGAAAATGTACGGTGTGGAACTGGACAGCATCTCCGGCAGGATTGCAGGGCAGTTGTATCAGAAAAATAAGATTGCCGTCCAGGGATTTGAGACGATGGATTTCCCGGAGAGCTTTTTCGACTGTACCATCGGTAACGTTCCCTTTGGTGAGTATAAACTGGTTGACCCGAAGTATGACCGATATAACTTCCTGATCCATGATTATTTTATCGCAAAAAGCCTAGACCTGGTGCGGCCGGGCGGCGTGGTGGCTGTTGTCACTTCTTCCGGCACGATGGACAAACAGAATGAGTCCGTGCG
>JAJPZP010000184.1:422-4723 GCA_021204285.1 Lachnospiraceae bacterium
CGCCGCTATCTGGCGAACCGGGCTGATTTGCTGGGCACTATCCGCTTGCCGAACAATGCATTTTTAAGGAACGCGAATACGGGTGTGTTGGCGGACATCCTGTTTTTCCAAAAGCGTGACCGCGCGGCTATAGAAGAGCCAGAGTGGGTGCATCTTGGGAAGACACAGGAAGGCTATACAGTCAACTCCTATTTCGTACAGCATCCGGAGATGGTGCTTGGTGAGTTTACAACGGAAAGTACCCAATATGGCAAGCAGGAAACGACAGTGAGACCGATTGAAGGTGCCATCCTTTCAGAGCAGCTCACAGAAGCGGTGTCGCATATCCACGGTACAATTACAGAACCGGAATTAAACGATTCTGAGCTGGATGATGTGGATACCTCTATCCCGGCAGACCCGGCGGTGAAGAATTTCAGTTTTGCCAACGTGGACGGCCATGTTTACTATCGTGAAAACTCCAGGATGAATCGGATGGAGCTGCCAAAAGCAACGACGGAGCGAATCCTGGGGATGATTGAAATCCGGAATACCACACAGGAACTGCTCTCCATGCAGATGGAGGACTGCAGTGACATAGAGCTGTCTGCGATGCAGGAGAAGCTGAACCGCCAGTATGATACTTTTACCGCACAGTATGGCCTGATTAGCAGCAACGCCAACCGCAGGGCTTTCTCGCAGGACAGCAGCTATTGTCTGTTAGCGTCTCTGGAGCTTGTGGATGAGGAAGGAAACCTGGAGCGAAAGGCGGATATCTTCACAAAGAGGACGATACGCAGGCCGGTGCCGGTTACCAGTGTGGATACGGCAAGTGAAGCGCTGGCAGTGTCTATCGGAGAAAAAGCAAAAGTAGATGTGCCGTTTATGGCACAGTTATCTGGAAAGAGTGAGGAAGAAGTCACTGAGGAGCTGGCGGGCGTTATCTTTAAAAATCCGCTGACGGAACAGTGGGAAACATCCGACGAGTATCTGTCTGGAAATGTCCGCGAAAAGCTCTCTATCGCAAGGGAGTTTGCAGAGAATCATCCGGAATATGCGATCAACGCAGATTATCTGGAACGGGTGCAGCCGAAGAATTTGGAGGCATCTGAAATCGAGGTGCGTCTCGGTGCCACATGGATTAAACCGGAGTACATCCAACAGTTCATGCAGGAAACCTTCCATACACCGTGGAGACTGGCCAGGGATGTGATTGCCGTCCATTATGCCGCTGTCAACGGTGCGTGGGAAATCACAGGCAAAACAAGAGATTACGGAAACCCGCTTGTGAATGCCACCTACGGTACAACAAGGGCGAATGCTTACCGGCTGTTGGAAGATGCCCTTAATCTGCGGGACACAAAGATTTATGATACGGTCCACGACGAAGAGGGCAAGGAACACCGGGTCATCAATAAAAATGAGACGATGCTTGCACAGCAGAAACAGGAGTTGATCAAGGCAGAGTTTAAGGAATGGATTTTCAGGGATATGGACAGGCGTGAGGATTTATGCCAGACCTACAATACTTTATTTAACAGTATCCGTCCGCGAGAGTACGACGGCTCCCATATCCAGTTTGTCGGGATGACGCCGGAAATCACACTGATGCAGCACCAGAAAGATGCTGTTGCCCATATCCTTTACGGTGGAAATACCCTGTTGGCACACTGCGTCGGGGCCGGCAAGACCTTTCAGATGATTGCGGCAGGCATGGAGAGCAAGCGGCTTGGGCTTTCCCAGAAAAGCCTGTATGTGGTTCCAAACCACTTAACCGAGCAGTGGGGAAGCGATTTTTTGCGTCTCTATCCGGGTGCCAACGTGCTTGTGGCAACGAAGAAGGATTTTGAGCCTGCCAACCGGAAGAAGTTCTGTTCAAGGATTGCGACAGGCAACTATGACGCCGTTATCATTGGTCACAGCCAGTTTGAACGCATTCCTTTATCCAGGGAGCGGCAGATCGCGGCGATTGAGAAACAGATTGATGATATTACCGATGCCATTGAGGACGCGAAAGGAGAAGATGGCTCACGCCTTACTGTCAAGCAGATGGAGAAAACGAGAAAGACGCTTGAAACAAGGCTGGAGCGATTGAATAACCAGTCAAGAAAAGATGATGTTGTTACATTTGAACAACTTGGAGTAGATAGATTGTTTGTAGACGAATCGCACAATTACAAAAATTTGTTCCTGTACACCAAAATGCGGAATGTAGCGGGTATTTCACAGACGGACGCGCAGAAAAGCTCGGAGATTTTTATGAAGTGCCAGTACCTTGATGAGATTACGGGAGGCCGGGGCGTGACCTTTGCAACCGGAACCCCGGTTTCAAACAGCATGGTAGAGCTTTATACGATCATGCGGTATTTACAATACGATACGCTTCAAAAGATGGGCTTGGGACACTTTGATTCCTGGGCGGCATCCTTTGGGGAGACGGTGACAGCCATAGAGCTTGCGCCAGAAGGGACGGGCTACCGTGCAAAAACGCGGTTCGCCCGTTTTTATAATCTTCCGGAATTGATCTCCTTGTTTAAAGAAAGCGCAGATGTACAGACAGCGGATATGTTAAAACTCCCGGTGCCGGAAGCAGAGTATGTCAATGTGGCGTTAAAGCCGAGTGAAATTCAAAAGGAGATGGTCAGCAGTTTTGCAGACCGTGCGGAAAAGGTTCGCGGCGGCAGTGTGGATTCCAGGGTTGACAACATGCTCAAAATCACAAACGACGGCAGAAAGTGCGCCTTGGATCAGCGCCTCATCAACGACATGCTTCCGGACGACCCAAACAGTAAAGTGAACTGCTGTGTGGAGAATACTTTTACGATCTGGAAGGACACGGCGGCAGACCGGTCGACCCAGCTTATTTTCTGTGATCTGTCTACGCCAAAAGCCGATGGAAGCTTTAACGTCTATGATGATGTGCGTGAAAAGCTGGTGGAGAGAGGGATTCCAAAGGAAGAAATAGCGTTTATCCATGAAGCGGCGACGGAGACGAAGAAAGCGGAACTGTTTGCAAAGGTACGATCCGGTCAGGTGCGTATCCTGCTTGGTTCTACCGCGAAGCTCGGTGCAGGCACGAATATTCAGGACAGGCTGATCGCTCTGCACCATTTGGACTGCCCGTGGAAGCCTTCTGACCTGGAACAGCAGGAAGGAAGAATCCTCCGTCAGGGCAACCAGAATAGCAAGGTAAAAATCTTCCGGTATGTCACGGAAGGAACATTCGATGCATATATGTGGCAGCTGTTGGAAAATAAGCAAAAGTTCATTTCACAGATTATGACATCAAAATCACCTGTGCGCTCTGCAGAAGATGTGGATGATACTGCGCTTTCTTACGCAGAGATTAAGGCGTTGGCAACAGGAAATCCGCATATCAAAGAGAAGATGGATTTGGATATCCAGGTGAGCAAGCTGAAGCTTTTGAAATCAAGCCACACCAGTCAGATCTATCGGTTGGAATCGGATATTGCAAAGCGGTATCCGATGGAAATCGCAGCAACAAAAGAGCGGATTGCAGGACTGAAGTCCGATTTGGCTGCGGCAAAACCGATTCTGGAACAGGATAAAGACCATTTTCAAATGGTGGTCGGCGGCAAGACCTATACCGACCGAAAGGAAGCGGGGCTTGCGATTACAGCGGCCTGTGTCGGGCTGAAGGCAGTCAATACGACCGGACAGATCGGGGAATATCAGGGTTTTGTGATGACGGCAAGCTTTGATTCCTTTAACCAGAAGTATATGCTGACCATCAAACGTCAGTGCAGCTATACGATTGAGGTAGGCAAAGATGCGTTCGGCAACATTCAGCGTATCAACAACGCCCTCGCCGGCATTGAGAGAAGACTGCCGGAGGCGGAGACAAAACTGGAGACCTTACAGAGCCAGTTGGCAACGGCGAAGGAGGAAGTGGTGAAGCCTTTCCCACAGGCGGCTGAACTGGAGGAAAAGTCGGCGCGGCTGGCAGAACTGAATACCATGCTCAACATGGACAGCAAAGTCAGCAATGATGTGATTGGACTGGATGAAGAAGATCAATCCAGGCAAACAGAAGAGGCTGTTGCGGATAAGCCACAGGCGGTTCCAACGTTTGCTGAAAGAGCTAAAAGTGCCGTTTCTACGGCGCAGGTGATGGAAGGTTGTATATCATCACGCTCTGGAGCTGACCGGATGGAAGATCGGCCGGGAGAAAAAACTTCCGTCCTTGCACGTCTGCATGAGAAACAGTTCAATCAGGCGGAGAGAGCAAAACCGCAGCCAGCACAAAAGAGGTCGCATGGACAGGAAATTTGATGGTAGTAATCCGAGCAGCGTAATTGTTA
>JAJPZP010000259.1 GCA_021204285.1 Lachnospiraceae bacterium
CCCTTTCCGGAAACTTTCATTTCATTATACCCCTTTTACTGTCTTATGAAAAGCGGAAAAATAATTGTACATTTGCAGGGTTGCCACGCCAGAAGGGACAATGTTATAATGTTCACAATGAATGATAAATTTTTAACAATCATTCACTCATAAAAACTTATATCATAAAATCATCAAGAAAAGGAGGCTACAACATGAAAGGTTACGCAATGCTGAAAATCGGAGAATCCGGCTGGATCGAGAAGGATCGCCCCGCCTGTGGGCCGCTCGACGCCATCTGCAAGCCGCTGGCGCTGGCGATCTGCACTTCCGATGTTCACACACTCTGGGAAGGCGCGATCGGTGAGCGCCACAACATGATCCTCGGACACGAGGGATGCGCCGAAGTCGTAGAGGTCGGCTCTCTCGTGAAGGACTTCAAGCCCGGTGACCGCGTACTGGTACCGGCGATCACGCCGGACTGGAATTCCCTGGAAGCACAGGCCGGATATTCCATGCACTCCGGCGGCATGCTCGCCGGCTGGAAATTCTCCAACTTTAAAGACGGCGTCTTCTCCGAATACTTCCATGTGAACGACGCGGACGGTAATCTTGCCCTGCTCCCGGACAACATCAACACCGTCGACGCCTGCATGCTCTCCGATATGGTGCCGACCGGCTTCCACGGCGTGGAGCTGGCCGACGTACAGTTCGGCGATACCGTCCTGGTGATCGGCATCGGCCCGGTGGGTCTGATGTCCGTGGCCGGCGCGAATATGCGCGGCGCTTCCCGCATCATCGCGGTGGGCACCCGCCCGGTCTGCGTGGAGGCCGCAAAAGGCTACGGCGCGACGGACTTCGTCAGCTATAAAAACGGCCCGATCTTCCAGCAGGTACTCCACATGACCGGTGGTAAGGGCGTCGACAAGATCGTCATCGCGGGCGGCGGCGTGGAGACCTTCGCCGAGGCCGTGAAGTGCCTGAAGCCCGGCGGCAAGATCGGCAACGTCAACTACTTAGGAAGCGGCGATATCATCGACATCCCGCGCGTGGAATGGGGCGTCGGCATGGGCCACAAGCAGATCAATGGCGGACTGATGCCGGGCGGACGCCTGCGCATGGAGAAGCTGAGCGCGCTGGTCTCTGCAGGCAAGCTCGATCTCGCTCCCTTAAGCACTCATGTCTTCGACGGCTGGGAACATCTCGAAGAGGCACTGTTCCTGATGCGCGACAAACCGAAGGATCTCATCAAGCCGGTGGTAAGGATCGAAGCGTAAACACTCTCTTAAACGAAGTCCGGCGGAACCGTCTGCCGGACTTCCTCTCTCTTTTTGGAGGTCAGGGCATGAAGATATTGATTGTATCAGGCTTTCTCGGTGCGGGAAAGACGACATTTATCAGGAGCCTTTCAAAACATACGGGCCGCGACATCGCCATTCTGGAAAATGAATACGGCGAGGTCGGCGTGGACGGAGATGTCCTGCGTGCGGACGACACACAGAGCATCGGGAAAGTCAATATCTGGGAACTGACCGAGGGCTGCATCTGCTGCTCCACGAAGGGTGATTTTGCCGCCTCCGTACTGACAATCGCAAATACCGTTGATCCAGAATACCTCGTGGTCGAGCCAACGGGCGTCGGCCTGCTGAGCAATATCATCGCGAACCTGCAGCAGATCGAATACGAACGGATCACTCTGCTCGCGCCGCTCACGATCGTGGACGGTCAGAGTTTTTACAGCAATCTGAGGGAATATCCGGAAATCTGTAAGGATCAGATCCGCGAGGCGCAGACGATCTTCGTATCGAAGCTGGAGAATGCGTCGCCGGAGGAGCGGCAGAAAATCCGGCAGGATATCGAGGCGCTGCATCCTGCCGGGCAGGTGATTACAGAACACTATTCCGATATGGACAATACGGAATGGCTCGCACTCCTCGAGCGAGGCTATGACGGCTCACATCTTGAAGCAAAGCCGGAAAGCGACGAGCTTCCCGACACGTTTTCCATGAGCGGGGTGGAAATGGAATCGCCGGAAATGCTGCTCCTGCTGCTCGAGTGCCTCATCCACGGCGGACTCGGTGGAGTCGTGCGCGCGAAGGGCTGCGTCAGAACGGGCGGCGAGTGGCTTCGTTTTGACGCCGTGGACGGCCGGTATACCGTAACCGGCGCGGATTCCGCGTCGGAAGGCAAAGCTGTCTTCATCGGAACGGAACTCCACCGCCAGGCAATACGGCGCTATTTCATTAAGACGCGTAGGCGACCACGTATCGGGAAAAATGGAAGCAGGGTGCAGGCGGCAGCAGGGCGTTCCTCTATCATCATACCGTGGGAAGATTCAAACTGACATCACCTTCTCCAGCACCTCCGACACCCGGTGGACCGGGATAATCGTCAGGCCGTCCTTCACTTCCTGCGCCACCTCGTCGAGATCGTCCTCATTTTCCCGCGGAATATAGACCGTGGTAACGCCCGCCCTCTGAGCCGCCATCAGCTTCTCCGGCAGGCCGCCGATCGGCATCACAAAGCCACGCAGCGACACTTCGCCGGTCATCGCCACATCCGGTGAGACCGCCTTCCCATTTACCAGGGAAGCAATCGCCGTGGTCAGCGTGATGCCGGCAGACGGACCATCCTTCGGCACCGCGCCTGCGGGCACATGAATGTGCAGGTCGTTTTTCTCAAAAAGCTCTGCTTTCTCCGGATACATACTCTTCACAAGGCTGACCGCAATCTGCACCGACTCCTTCATGACGTCGCCGAGCTGTCCGGTGATCACCGTCTTTCCCTCTCCCTTTGTAAACAAGGCTTCGATGAAGAGGATGTCACCGCCCGCGCTGGTCCAGGCAAGGCCGGTCACCACACCTGGCTGCTTTTCCTCAAGCCTCCCGTCATGCGGAATCGGCTTCTGATCCAGGAATTCACGCAGCCGCCGCGGACTGACGGAGACGCTCTTACTCTCTCCCTTCACCAGGCGGACGGCCGCCACGCGGCAGAGTGTATCAAGCTGCTTCTTCAGGCCGCGCACGCCGGCCTCCATCGTGTAGTCTGAAATAATCGCACGCAGCGCGGCATCAGAGACGCGCAGGCTCTGTGCCTTAACTCCCATATCTTTCATGGAACGCGGAAGCAGATGCCTCTTCGCGATCTGGAACTTGTCCGTCGCTGTATAACCCGGAAACTGTATGACCTCCATACGGTTCAGCAGCGGTTCCGGAATCGTGTCCGTCGTATTCGCCGTGCAGACGAACAGCACATCGGAAAGATCATAGGGCACATTCATATAATGGTCGGTAAAGGTATTGTTCTGCTCCGGGTCGAGCACCTCCAGTAGCGCGCTCGACGGGTCTCCTCCATAGTCACGCACCAGCTTGTCCACCTCATCCAGCACCATAACCGGATTGGACGTGCCGCTGCGCTTGATGCCCTCCATGATCCGGCCCGGCATCGCGCCGATATAGGTGCGGCGATGCCCACGGATCTCCGCTTCATCGCGGACGCCGCCCAGGCTCACACGCACGTAGCTCCTGCCGAGCGCCCTGGCAATGCTCTGCCCGATGCTCGTCTTGCCCGTGCCCGGCGCACCGACGAAGAGCAGAATCGAACCCGCCTGCTTCCGGTTCAGCGTCATGACCGCAAGCTGCTGAATGATCCGCTTCTTTACCTTCTGAAGGCCAAAGTGATCCTCGTCGAGTATCCGCTCCGCCTCTTTCAGATCGACCGGAGGAATCTCTTCTTTCTTCCAGGAGAGTGAGGTCACAAAATCAAGATAGTCGTACAGCATGCCGTACTCGTGACTGTTCTGCCCCTCCTGCTTCATACGGTTCAGCACCTTCATCGCCTCGGCACGGGCCGTGTCGTTCATCTGCGATTTCTCGATCTTCTGCTCGAACTTCCTCACATCGGAAATGCTCTCCGGATGCATCTCATCGAGCTGCTTCTGCAGGAACTCGATCTGCTTCCGGATCGCCTGCTCCCGGTAAATCTGCTCGTTGGAACTCGCCTGCGCGTCCGCGGCCTCCTTCTTTACCTTCTCCATCTCCAGATATTCATAGATCGCCTTCTCCATATGTGTCGTACGCTCCGAAAGCGTGTCCGCCGCCAGAATCGCATATTTCTCCTCGTTGGTATTACCCAGCAGGAAGGACAGCGTCGCGGTCATCTCCCCAAGTGAATCCCACTGCTGCACATAGTTGCGGGCCAGCAGTCCGAACTGGGTCTTCTGCATATGCTGAAGAAATGCCGTGCGTACGGCTTCAAAATGGCTTTCGACATCTTCAGGCGTCATATCCTCTACATCCTGCCGTTCTGACAGGGTCACCACGATACGCTCTCCTGCCGTCGCGATCGTGTCAATATTCACACGGTGACCGGTCGCGCCCCTTACATTACCATCCTTGTCGATGGCTTCGATCTTTCCGGTGATACCAATCGGGTAGAAGTCGTCCGCCTGCATCTCCTCGCGGGCCTTGTCCTCCTTCAGCATCAGAAAGACGACCTTTTCACCGGGCTGCGCCGGCCGCTCCGCTATTTTCTGAAAATAATTATTCTGAAAATACAGGTAAATATCCGGGACAATCACTATATTGTAATAAGGAACTGTAATCATGGGAATCCTCCTCTTTTGTAAGTTCTGTTATACGCAATATAGCACATTTACTAGCACTCGTCAAGTGTGAGTGCTAGTAAATTATGGGTGATTTTTTTCAGATCCAACAGGCACCTATTTTCTACTGCGG
>JAJPZP010000189.1:0-4285 GCA_021204285.1 Lachnospiraceae bacterium
CAATATAATAAATATCAGTGACAGCAGAGACAGATTCCTGTATATCGTCCCGCTCACAAAGCTTCAATACATCTGCGGCCGTTTCACAAAAAGGCTGTCTCTTGAGTAAAACATCCAGCACCACATTTGTATCAATCAGCAGCTTCATATTTACTCAGCCTTTCTGCACGATAATCCTCTAAATCCTTACCATTATCCGGGATGATT
Source organism: Lachnospiraceae bacterium (assembly GCA_021204285.1). Lineage (GTDB taxonomy): Bacteria > Bacillota > Clostridia > Lachnospirales > Lachnospiraceae > Hominiventricola. The sequence continues at coordinate 208 of JAJPZP010000189.1, forward strand.
CCTGTCAGTGAGTCCACAATATCACTTATAAATGAGGTCGCTTTAGCTGTATCTGCTGTATCTGCTTTCACATCTTCCGCAGGAAGAATAATGATCTCAAGTCGGCTGTATTGCAACGTCTTTGGCAACGAGATAACCGACATCAACTTCTTTGCATCTATGAACTGACGCACAACTTCCACTGCCTTCACACTCCTTCCATTTATTTTCAGTATAATACCATTCTCTGAATTTAATACCGGAGGCAAAATATGCTTCTTTTAGCATTTCTGCTAATGACAGCATAACACATTTTCCCTCTGTTTACTATAACAAAATAGGATCAGATTCCATCATCAGTATTAAACAGGTACAGAAGATTCCCATCATTTTCATTTTCTGAGATGCAAATATCCGCAGGGTAGTCTGCCACTACCCTGCGGACGCTCTTCATAATTCTGCATAAATTTTCGAGATTTTGGTACAAAAATGGTACAAAACCCTTCTTTTTTTCGGCCGGGAACGGCTGAAAGCCTTGATTTTCCCCGCTTTTTCTCTTACATGCTCCGCATCGTCGGGAACAGCAAAACATCGCGAATCGCAGCCGAATCCGTGAGCAGCATGCACATCCGGTCGATGCCAAAACCGATCCCGCCGGTCGGCGGCATGCCGATCTCGAGGGCATTCAGGAAGTCCTCGTCGGTGGTATTGGCTTCCTCATTGCCCTGCGCGAGCTGCGCCTCCTGATCCTTGAAGCGGGCGCGCTGGTCGATCGGATCGTTCAGCTCGGAGTAAGCATTCGCCATCTCCCAGCCGTTCAGATAGAACTCGAAACGCTCCACATAGCCGGGCTTGTCCGGCTTCTTCTTGGTCAGCGGCGAGATCTCGATCGGGTGATCCATCACAAAGGTCGGCTGAATCAGATGCTCCTCGACAAACTCTTCAAAGAAAAGATTCAGGATATCGCCCTTCTTGTGGCGCTCCTCATACTCGACGTGATGTTCCTTCGCGAGCGCGCGCGCCTGCTCAAGCGTCTCTACCTCATCCCAGTCCACGCCGGCATACTGCTTTACAGCGTCGACCATCGTGATGCGCGCGAAGGGCTGACCGAGGTCGATCTCTGTACCATTATATACGATCTTCGTCGTGCCGAGTACCTCCTGCGCCACGGTGCGGTAGAGATTCTCCGTCAGATCCATCATACCGTGATAATCCGTATAGGCCTGATAGAGCTCCATCAGCGTAAATTCCGGATTGTGCCTTGTATCAAGCCCCTCGTTACGGAACACGCGACCGATCTCGTAGACACGCTCCAGCCCGCCTACAATCAGACGCTTCAGATATAATTCCAACGAGATGCGAAGCTTGAAGTCCTCATCCAGCGCATTGAAATGCGTCTCAAAGGGTCTGGCAGCCGCACCGCCCGCGTTCGCGACAAGCATCGGCGTCTCCACCTCCATGAAGCCCTGGCTGTCCAGATAGCGGCGGATCGCGCTGATAATCTTCGAACGTTTGATAAAAGTATCCTTTACCTCTTCATTCATGATGAGGTCGGTGTATCTCTGGCGATATCTTACATCCGTATTCGTGAGACCGTGATATTTCTCCGGAAGGATCTGCAGGCTTTTGGAGAGCAGCGTCACCACGGAAGCATGGACCGAAATCTCGCCCTTCTGCGTACGGAACACTTCGCCCTCAACGCCGACGATATCCCCGATATCATATTTCTTAAATTCCTTATAGGGATCCTCACCGACACAGTCACGTGCTACATAACACTGTATATTTCCCTTTAAATCCTGAACATTACAGAAGGATGCCTTTCCCATGACGCGCTTCTGCATGAGGCGTCCGGCCACACGGACCGTCTGCCCCTCCATCTCTTCAAACTTCTCTTTTATGTCCGCACTGTGCGTGGTCACATCATATTTCGTAATCTGAAACGGATCCTTACCCGCTTCCTGCAGCGCTGCGAGCTTCTCACGTCGCACTTTCAGTAACTGTCCCACGTCCTGCTGCTGTACATTCTTCTCTGCCATCTTTACGCGCTCCTTAACCTGCTCTGTGAATGCTGAGTACCTTGTACTGAAGCACTCCCGCCGGAGCCTCCACATCCACCACATCTCCAACCTCTGCGCCAATCAGCGCTCTCCCGATCGGAGATTCATTGGAAATCTTATTCTGAAGGCTGCTGGCCTCAGAAGAACCGACGAGCTTATACTCCTCCTCCTCGCCATACTCCAGGTCAAGTACACGCACAACGCAGCCGATGCTGATCTTATCAAAATCGATCTCCTCATCAAGCACAACTTCCGCGTTCTTCAGAATCTGCTCGATCTGCTCGATACGAGCCTCTATATCTCTCTGCTCATCCTTCGCGGCGTCATACTCCGCATTCTCAGACAGATCACCCTGCTCTCTTGCTTCCTTAATCTTCTGCGCGATCTCCCTGCGCTGTACAACCTTCAGATCCTGCAACTCTTCTTCCAGTTTTTTAAGGCCCTCATAGGTCAGTATATTTTTCTTTTCCGCCATTTACTACACCTTCCCACTATCTGGTTTTTAACTTGAACTATAATTTTACTCTGTGGCTTTCCGTATGTCAAGCCACTTTTCCCGGTCACGGCACCCTTATTCTGCCGTATCCACCGCATTCTCACAGATCAGATTGATCACCTTTTCCTGGATCAGCTGCTCGCGGATCATCTCCGAACTGTAATAGGTCTCAATATCCGAGGCGTCCTCATAACCGTACTCGTCCGCGATGCTCTGCAGGTATTCCTGGTACTCATCATCGCTGATCTCCATGCCTTCGAGTTCGGCAATTTCATGGAACGCAAGCGTCATCTGCACGCGAAACTCCGCCGTCTCACGGAACATTTCCCGAAGTCCCTCCTCCGTCACACCCAGATAAGTCTCGAGAAACTCCCCAAGCTCCATCCCATACATCGTCGCATAAGTCTCATATTCCGACATCATCTGGTCGATATAGGCCTCGACGTCCGCGTCCTCGATTTCATACTCGCTGTTTTCCAATACCGCATATACCAGCTCATACTGCCAGTTACTCTCTGCGTCTTCTTCCGCAGCCGTCTCTAACTCCGCGCGAATCGACTCCTCCATATCCGCAATACTGTCATAATCCAGATTCTCCTGGACAAACTCATCACTCCAGTCAGCCAGCTGGTACTCAGAGACCCGATAAACATAGATCTCAAAGGTGACATCCTTTCCAGCCACCTCCTCACTGTAATTCTCCGGGAAAGTCATGTTGATCTCCATGTCTTCTCCCGCCGTCACACCGATCAGCCCGTTCTCAAAGTCCTCAAGAAAGCTGCCGCTCCCAATCTCTACAGAGGTCTCCGTCCCCTGCAGGCTGTCAGAGGTCTCTCCATCAATATATCCTGTAAAATCAATGACGACCACATCACCGGTCTGTGCCTCACGGTCCACATCGACCAGATCGGAATATTCTTTCTTGATATCACTGATTTCCGCCTGTACATCCTCATCTGTCACTTCCTCGACCGTTTTCGCCATCTCGATTCCCTTATACTCACCGAGTGAGACCAGGGTACTCGTGAGATCCTCGTAGAGAACATAATCGCCGCTGTCCTCCGATGCTTCCTCCGTCTCTCCCGCATCTTCCGACATCTCCTCCGCGGTCCCGCTGCCTGAACCACAGCCGGTCAGCGCCAGTACCGCCGCCATCATAAGCATCATCCAGAACTTTTTTTTCATTGTGTAACTCCTCCTAACTCATTTTAGCAGTATACCATCTTTCAAATGGAAAAACAACGCCCCGATTCTTGCTTTTTCATGGCAAGAATGCTACAATAAGCCGAGAGTTTGTTGTAGGAGGAACAAAAGACATCATGGTATGGAAGGTATTATTAATCATTCTAATTATACTGGTCGTTGTCCTGGCCGTGCTTTATTTCTTAGGGCGAAGAATGCAGAAGAAGCAGGAGGAGAATCAGGTGCAGCTGGACGCGATGAAGCAGACTGCCAGCATGCTGATTATCGATAAAAAGATGCTCCCGCTCAAAAAATCCGGTCTGCCCCAGGCGGTGATTGACCAGATGCCCTGGTACCTGCG
>JAJPZP010000189.1:4305-4700 GCA_021204285.1 Lachnospiraceae bacterium
CTTCCGCTGAAGTGCGAGGTCAAGGTCGAGATCAGCGGCATCTACATCACCGCTGTCAAGAGTGCCCGCGGCGGCATTCCGAAGCCGGAGCCAAAGAAGGGATTCTTCAAAAGACATTTTGGAAGAAAGTAAAGAACAGGCGCCTTATCCCATGCGGGTAAGACACCTGTTTTCCTGTAATCGTCACACCTTGAAGCGGTATAATACCCCCGCTGGGCAAAAAACCTATATATAAAATTTTTCGCCCTTTATTGTTCTTTTTTCTGCTTTAATTCGTCTCGTTTTCAGATTTCAATGCTTTAATTTCGGATTTTTCTAAATAAATTGGCGTCTAAAAGCTCCCAATTTCTATATATAAAAAAATCCTGCTTGCATTTTTGCTTGCATTTTCGCCA
>JAJPZP010000226.1 GCA_021204285.1 Lachnospiraceae bacterium
AAGCGGCATCATGCCACCGCTTCCCAGCAGACACACATCCAGCATAAATCTCTCCTATAAAAGCTCTGTCTCGTCCTCCACCCGAACCGGAAGTGCGAAGCCCTCCACGATCTTTCCATAACAATCCTCACACAGATCGAAAGTATGTCGCTCCCCGTCCTTTTCGGAGAAATAGCCCCAGAGCACCTCCCCGTGGAACACCCCCTCGTGCGGGACGCCATTCTCGAGCTTCAGTTTCCGTCCGCAGCGGTTGCAGACAATTTTATTTAACAGTTCTGTATTTCCCTTTGTATATTGACGCATCGATTCTCCTCCTGTTTGTGAGCTTATCGCCCCGTTACAGCGCTTTCTGAATAATCGAATCTCCTGTGCAGAAAAACCGGATTATTTCGAATACGTTGTACTGGCATCATCAGTATACTATACCAGTATCCTGTTGCAAACAGGGAATCGATGGTCACTCATCCATCCGCAGCCACAGGATGACCGCGTCCTCCCGCGGCTTCTCATAGAAATCTTTCCGCAGGCCCTCGGACACGAATCCCAGCTTCTCATAAATGTGAATGGCCGCATGATTGCTCACACGCACCTCCAGAGTGAACGCCTGCGCTTTCCTGGCCCGGCCTCTTGCGAGAAGCTCTCCTAAGATCGCCGTCCCGATCCCGCGCCCGCGGCAGTTCTCCGCCACCGCAATGTCCAGAATATCCGCCTCATCTCCGACCTGCAGAAGCCCGCCGTAGCCGGCGATCACGCCCTGCTCCTCGCAGACCAGAAAGAGATATTCCGCTTTCTCAAAGCTTTCCCGCAGGCTTTGCTCCGACCAGGGGGTGGTAAAACAGCTTCGTTCCAGCTCCGCCACACGAGGGACGTCTGCCTTTTCCATGCAGCGGATCATGTAGCCTGCTCCCCGGCTCCGGCTTTTTCCGCCCGCACACGCTCTGCCTGCGCCATACGCAGATATTCCGGCCTGTGCTCGTCAGCGCTCTCGCATTTTCCTTCCTTCATATATTCCAGCGCAAGCGCACCGACCGCACCTGCTCTCTGCCGGTTCAGATGCGCGGGCGCGAAGCGGATGTTCCGATCCGCGAACATCTCTTTCAGTGTCTCCCGGTGCAGCGGCACCGCATCACCGAGGAAAATCACATCCCGCTCCCGTGCAAGAAGGCGCTGCGCAATCTCCGTGATGTCCACCGCCATCTGCGGCTCAAGCACCGCAAGACAGCTGCCCTGGAACTCGTAGATACCTGTGTAGACCTGGTTTCTCCTGGCGTCCATCAACGGGCAGACCAGGCCGTCCGCTCCAAACAGATTGTAAGCCAGCGCGTCCACCGTCGGCACTGCGACCAGCGGCTTCTCCAGCGCCAGTCCCAGTCCCTTCGCCGTCGCCGAGCCAATCCTGAGCCCCGTAAAGGAACCCGGTCCCGCAGCCACCGCAATCGCATCCACTGAGTGAAGATCGAGCTCAATCATGCGCGCGATCTCGTCCAGCATCGGAAGCAGCGTCTGGGAATGCGTCTTTTTATAGTTTACTGTATATTCCGCGAGCAGCGTACTGCCGGATTCATCGCCTTCCACAACCGCCACGCTCGCCACGAGGCCGGAACTGTCCAGCGCCAGCACTTTGCGATATGCACTCATTCTCCCGCATCCTCCTGTCAAAACTTCTCTTCAGCCTATTAGAGTATAGATGAAATTGGTGTTTTTATCAAGAATTATCCACGCAGTTCTATTATTTACACAGGTGTCAGCAGCAAAAGGAAGTCCGTACTTATAAGGAAACGTGCATGATTCTATCGCGGATTTCATAAAATTTCACGAAGAATGATTTCCGGAGTCTCTATGAAAGTTTCCGCAAAGATTCCCCAAAGAAAATTTCCCGGCACAAAGCTCGTCGTCCCCGTTCTCTGCGTCCTGATCGCCGTTGCCGGCGCCTTCGTCGTCGGCGGGCAGCTCAGTCCCGTCTTCAGCGAGGTACAGAGCCGCAAACTCCCGATCTACTGCGTCAGCACGGAGAAAGCGCAGGTCGCTCTGAGCTTCGACGCGGCGTGGGGGAATGTGTGATTGCGGAAAAAGAAATGACAGCCTGGTGTCAGGCTGTCTCAATCTTACAGGTGTGTTTCTTCGTCCTGGGGTCATTCTCAATACAGTCCGCGATCTCATTCATCGGACCTGTCTCCGTCCAGTAGTTCAGGCACAGGCCCCGATCCAGCGCCCTGTTCACAGAAAGCGGGTTGAACAGGCTGTCCCCGTTATAGAAATAATAGCCGTCGTACCACTCCTTCAATTCCGTAAAAGAGACGCTTCCATACTTCTCACAGAGTCTGTGCACTTCTTCCTCGCTAAAGCCAAAATACTGGTCGAACACATTGTCATTCATGAAGTTATACTCATCAAACATATTCAGTTCCGAGCCGCTGGAATATTTTGCAATCGGCAGTATCCCCGTCATGTAGGCGAGTTCCACATAGGGCTTATCCTTCAAGAGACCTTTCAACCATTTCAAAAACTGAATCCGATCGTCCTCTCCCACGAATTTCTCGTAAAACACAGAGTCCCATTCGTCGAGTATGAAAATGAACGTATCTCCCGTATCACGGAACATCCGGCTAATCTGCGTGTAGTCTCTGTCCGCTACGGATGGGTAAACCTCCGCAAGGTCTTCTTTCAGGTTTTCTATAATATTGGAAATGTAATCCCGATAGCACTCACAAAAATCAGGCTGTACGCTGAAATCAATATGGATGACATTGTACTGGTTCTGCTTCTCTCCATATACAGAAGAATCGTGAATCTTCAGACCATTGAAAAGCTCCGTACTGTCACAGCCTTTTGTAAAATATGCCGCAAGCATATTCGCATTGATCGTCTTTCCAAAACGTCTCGGACGCGTAATGCAGATATACTGCCCTGCACTCCCCACTTTATCCGAAATTTTCTCTATCAGCATACTCTTATCGACATACAGCCTGCCCTTACACTCTTTTTCAAAAAGCTTCATCGGCTCTGTTGAATTCAAATAATTCATGTCATCCTCCAAAAAATGCTGAATTCTTCTATCACATAAAGTATAGAGGAAATCAGCACTTTTATCAAGAAATATCCGTGTAGACGATCTGAAATAAATCCCTCAGCTCATCGGAAAAGCAACAATGAATGGTGATCTTCTGCTTTGATGATAGAATCACTTCAATTTATATTTCTTGGTCACACCTCTACCGACAATCTCGATCAACCCATTTTCGTTCATCTGGCGAGCGAGCAGATAGGCTCTTGTCTTTTTGATGTTCAGCAGTTCCTGCAGATCCTCATCAGTCATTTCGCCGTACTCAGCTAAATAATCCATTACCGTTTTCATTTGCGGAGTAACTACCACGGGTACTTTTTCAATTGTTTCCGGCACATTTGGGGCAACAGAATCGCTGGCATTCATGTTAGGCAGCACCAGTTTGAATGTATTGGTGGTTACTTCAATGCGGGGCTGCACGGCACACTCCTTATAGAGCGCATAGATTTTTCGGATGCCAGTGCCGTAAGATTCGATCAGCCTTAAACGATGGAAGATTTCAGCCAGCTTGCGATTGCGGGGCTGAGAAATGCCGTTGCGAATATCGTCCGCAGAAAGGCCAGGCAACAGACCGCCAATCGAAATAAACTCGATACAAGAATCGTTGACGTTGATAATGATGCTGCCACTGTAGCTGTAGTCACGGTGGACAAGGGCGTTGAGCAATGCTTCACGCAAAGCATCTTCAGGGTAATCAGACAGTTCTACTCTCTCCAAACCCTTAAAGGTAGCGGCGGTGCGATTGCAGAGCGTCAGATACGCATAGCTATCGTCCAACTGCTTGAAGATGGAGCCGCCTAACTCCTTTGCATCCTTAAAGGTGATATTCGCTTCATCACCAAATACAGCGATCTTGGTTGTATGCTGGCACTGGTCTGATAGAATCATAGCCAGATTGGTATACTGATCGTCGTGTATGTTACGCAGGCCGAGCGCAATGTACTTTTCTTCGGAAAAATCAACCTTATACCGCCTGAAGGTGCGCTCTGCTTCCTCAAAGGACAGCTCCTGCGTAGCTGCACGCATTTCCTCGAACACATCGCCATCAGAATCTTTGATCATTCTGAGAATTTGATCCGAAGATGCCTGTACGCTTGATGCACCATGACGAATATAAACGCCATTGGGGTTCATTCCCCTGGATTTCAAATAATAAGGCTTATAGCTGCCCTCTCCAACTTCAATCCGAATCACTTCATTATCCTGGAGAACGTATCGCACGAACATGGTGACATCCGGTGCAATCGCATCACGGATGCCATTGGTCAGGCGGGTATAAGTTTCATCCACATTATCAATGCCTGTCAGATTGCCTTTATCGTCAATGCCGACGTAAATAACACCGCCGTCAGTATTTGTAAATGCAATGACTTCCTTGTAGATGTCGTCAGTCATCTGAGATTTATATTCAATACGCTCACTTTCATATTGCATATATTGTCCCTCCTCTGAACAGTTCGCCAATTGTTTCCTAATATTATACTCTGATTTTCACTTTTTTCAATATTACAAGGTTAAAATTCATATTTCATTCACCGCCTCGATCTCTTCTGCATCATATTTTCCCCTATTTTTATCAATTTTTCTATTATCAGATTCTTTTCATA
>JAJPZP010000161.1 GCA_021204285.1 Lachnospiraceae bacterium
CCACAGCCGGATCACAGACATTCTGGCGAACGCGCTGCTGCAGGGTGATCGCACGCCGGAATATTTGCTGTTGCATCTGGGAGAGAGGCATCCGCTGGAAAATCTGGTCGAGAATCTCTGCGAATCGATTCTGGACGACGGCGGACGCAGTTCCGAGATCAGTCAGTATACAATGGGCCTGATTTTCCTGCATCTGAGTGATCATCTGCACCGTGTTGATCCGGATTCTGCGCAGAGCTACAAAGCGCTCGTGATACAGGAACCCCTGAAATATATCGAGCAGAACTATAAGACTGCCAGACTTGGCTATCTGGCAGAGCAGTTTCATCAGACGCTTCCGGTCATCAGTAAGATGATCAAGGCCGGGACGGGCTCCACTTTCCAGGAACTGTTGATGACGAAGCGTTTCCAGAAGGCTTCTCAGCTTCTCGTGGAAACCAATCTTCCGGTTGAAGAGATTGCGCTGGAGATCGGCTATGAGAACCAGAGCTATTTCCACAGGCAGTTTAAGCAGCGTTACAATATTACCCCGCGCCGCTATCGGTTGAAGCATCGTCGGATGACGGCAGCGCAGGAAAAATAAATGAAATCAAAAAAATGCGGTTTCCCGTTTTGACGGAGCCGCATTTTTTGATGTTGTTTAATTATCGTCTTCCACGGTCTTTGCACTTGTATAGACCGTGCGCTTGCGTGCCATCGCGTCGCTCTCCAGGTACTCATCGTAGGTCGTGATCTTGTCGATAAAGGAGCCGTCCGGCAGGATCTCGATGATGCGGTTGGCTGTTGTCTGCACGATCTGGTGGTCGCGGGAGGAGAAGAGCAGCACGCCCGGGAACTTGATGAGGCCGATGTTCAGCGCAGTGATCGCCTCCATGTCGAGGTGGTCGGTCGGCTCATCAAGGATCAGCACGTTCGCGCCGGAGATCATCAGCTTGCTCAGCATGCAGCGCACTTTCTCACCGCCGGAGAGCACGCGCACCTTCTTCACACCGTCCTCGCCGGCGAAGAGCATGCGTCCGAGAAAACCGCGGACGTAGGTGACGTCCTTGATTTCGGAGTATTGTGTCAGCCAGTCGACGATCGTGTCATCATTGTCAAACTCATGCGAGTTGTCCTTCGGGAAGTAGGACTGTGAGGTTGTGATGCCCCATTTATACGTGCCCTCATCCGGCTCCATCTCCCCGGCGAGAATCTGGAAGAGCGTCGTCTTCGCGAACTCATTGCTGCCGACGAAGGCGATCTTATCGTCGTGGCCCATGATGAAGGAGATATTGTCCAGCACCTTCACGCCGTCGATGGTCTTGGAGATGCCCTCCACGGTCAGCACCTCGTTGCCGATCTCACGGTTCGGGCGGAAATCAATGTAGGGATACTTGCGGCTCGAGGGGCGGATCTCGTCGAGCTGGATCTTCTCAAGTGCCCGTTTGCGGGAGGTTGCCTGCTTGGACTTTGAGGCGTTCGCGGAGAAGCGGGAGATGAATTCCTGCAGTTCCTTGATCTTTTCCCCTTTTTTCTTATTTGCTTCCTTCATCTGGCGGATCAGCAGCTGGCTCGACTCGTACCAGAAATCGTAGTTGCCGGCGTAGAGCTGGATCTTGCCGTAGTCGATATCCGCGATGTGCGTACATACCTTATTTAAAAAGTAGCGGTCGTGGGAGACAACGATCACGGTGTTGTTGAAATTGATCAGGAACTCTTCGAGCCAGGCGATCGCATCGAGATCGAGGTGGTTCGTCGGCTCGTCGAGCAGCAGGATGTCCGGATTGCAGAACAGAGCCTGTGCGAGCAGCACCTTGACCTTTTGTGCGCCGAGGAGATCTTTCATCAGCGAGTAGTGCAGCTCAGTCTCAATACCGAGGCCGTTCAGCAGTGTGGCGGCGTCGGATTCCGCCTCCCAGCCGTCCATGTCTGCAAACTCCGCCTCGAGCTCGCTTGCGCGGATGCCGTCCTCTTCGGAGAAATCTTCTTTTGCGTAGATCGCATCCTTCTCCTTCATGATCTCATAGAGCCTGGCATTTCCCATGATGACCGTGTCCAGCACGGTATATTCATCGTAGCGGAAGTGGTCCTGTTTCAGGAAGGAAATACGCTGGCCGGGCGTGACCGCAATCTCACCTTTTGTGCTGTCCAGTTCGCCGGAGAGGATCTTCAGGAAAGTGGACTTGCCGGCGCCGTTCGCGCCGATCAGGCCGTAGCAGTTCCCCTCGGTGAATTTGATATTGACATCTTCAAAGAGGGCTTTCTTGCCGATTCTCAGGGTTACATTGTTTGCAGATATCATAAAAACTCCTTTACTTTCGGGCATTTCTCAGCATTATAGCCGCTCTTTCCATTATACACAAGACGGGGCTTTTTTCAAGAAAAATATGAGTGAAAAGCGGTCTCTTGTGTTTCTGAAAGAGAAATGTTATAGTTGAAAGGTCCGGGGCGAGCGTCGTTTCGGGCCTTGTGTTAAATGGCGAAAAGAGGGGAGGCAAGATTACATAGATGAGTGGGAAAAACCCGATCGTGGGGCTTGCCCCGCTTTACGATGAGGAGAAGGACAGTTACTGGATGCTTCCGGGTTATATGCAGATGCTGGAAGAGCAGGGCGCGTTGCCTCTTATGTTGCCGTTGACGGATGATGCGGCGGAGCTGGACGCTTTTCTGGAGCTCTGTGACGGCTTCCTTTTCACGGGTGGACACGATGTCTCTCCGGAATATTATCATGCGGAGCGGAAACCGGTGTGTGGCGCGACCTGCCCCCGGCGGGATCGGATGGAGGATTATCTTCTGAAAAAATGCGCAGAACTGGACAAAGCAGTGCTCGGTATCTGCCGCGGTATTCAGTTTATGAACACCTGCTTTGGCGGTACGCTCTATCAGGATCTGCCGGAGGAATTTAAGAGCAGTATTCCGCATCACATGACGCCGCCCTATGATCGGCCTGTGCATTCTGTTGATATCAAAAAGGGTTCGCTGCTGTACGATATCCTCGGCGAGGAACGCATCGGTGTCAACAGCTACCACCATCAGGCGATCCGGGAACTCGCGCCTGCATTCGAAGAGATGGCACACTCTGAGGACGGCCTCATTGAGGCGGTCTCGATGCCGGGGAAGACTTTCTTTGTCGGTGTGCAGTGGCACCCGGAGTTCTCTTATCAGGATGACCCTGCTTGTTGCAAACTGATCGCGGCCTTTGTGGAGGCGATGCGGCGCAGGCAGAATCCGGGCAGGCCGGAGGGACTTTCCGGAAAGCTGATGCTGAACCGCATGAACAGCGGTAACCACGCGAGGCTTTCGGAGTGGGGACTGTCTCATCTGACGATTGCACCGAAGTCTGCCATGCTGGAGATCGGCTGCGGGGGCGGCGCGAACGCCGCACGGCTGCTTGCACGCTGCCCGGACGGACAGGTGACAGGGATTGATTACTCGGAGGCCAGCGTGGAGAAGAGCAGAGATTTCAACGCGGAGGCGATCACGGCCGGGCGCTGTCGGATCGAGCTTGCCAATGTGCAGGCGCTACCCTTCGCGGACAGCAGTTTCGATCTGGCGACCGCTTTTGAGACAATCTATTTCTGGCCGGACCTTGCGGAAGCTTTCCTGCAGGTTTTTCGTGTACTGAAAAAAGGCGGGCAATTTTTTATCTGCAATGAGGTGGACGGGGGGAACCCCGCCGACTATGAGATGGAAAAGAAGGTTTCCGGTCTTCGCATCTATAAGGAGCAGGAGATACGGGAGCTGCTTGAAGGAGCCGGATTTTCCAGAATTACAGTGTATCGGGACGGCAAAAAACGCTGGATCTGCTTTCTTGCGGTGAGATGAGCGACGTGGCGCGGAAACGGAAATGCTTTATCGTGGTAAAACGAAGGTATCCTGACGGAAAGGCGATGGATGTAAGATGAAGTTGGAGAAAGAACCGCTTATTGTACTGGCCGGCCCCACGGCGGTTGGAAAGACAGCGCTTTCGATCTCGCTCGCGAAGAAGGTGGGAGGAGAGATTATATCGGCGGATTCGATGCAGGTCTACCGTCACATGGACATCGGTTCCGCGAAGATCACGCCTTCAGAGATGGACGGTGTGCCGCACTATCTGGTGGATGTGCTGGAGCCGACGGAGGATTTCCATGTAGTCCGCTTTCAGCAGATGGCGAAGGAGGCCATATGCGAGATTCGGAACCATGACCATATTCCGATACTGGTAGGAGGCACAGGTTTTTATATTCAGGCGGTCACACACGATATCGATTTTACGGAAAATGAGGCGACGCCATACCGACAGGAACTGGAGGCGCTGGCGCGTGAGAAGGGAAGCTCTTATCTGCATGGCCTTCTTGCGGAAATTGATCCGGAATCAGCGGAGAATATCCATGAAAACAATGTAAAACGTGTGGTTCGTGCCCTGGAATTTTATCATCTGACCGGGCGGAAAATATCGGAGCATAATGAGGAACAGCGGGAGCGCAGCACACCCTACAATCTTGCATACTTTGTGCTGACTGACGAGAGGGAGAGACTCTATGCGCGTATCGATCAGCGTGTGGATACGATGCTGGCGGCGGGGCTGGTGGACGAGGTGGCTTCTTTGAAAGCGATGGGCTGCCATCGGGACATGACTTCCATGAAGGGCCTTGGCTATAAAGAGATTCTCGCGTATCTGGATGGAGAATGTACGCTCG
>JAJPZP010000124.1 GCA_021204285.1 Lachnospiraceae bacterium
ATCCTCATTATACCAGTCCGGCGTTCTATGTAAATAAGAGGAATTCTGAAATTTATTTAAGATTTTCTGAAATTTCTGCGGAACACAAACAGCCGGCGAAAACCGCCGGCCGTTTGTCCAACATAATTTACTTTCTGCATTTATCCAAAGATACCAAGTGCACCGCCAATGATACCGACTGCGAAGACACCAACCAGAAGCTTCCAGGTCTTCACTCCCTTCGTGGATAACGCATACACAATCAGAACCAGCGCCAGCGGCAGCAAGTTCGGCATGATTGCGTCGAAAATACCTGTCTGGATGTTGAACACCTCTTCACCAATTGAAAATTCAATCGGCATGGAAAGGCTTACATACGAGGAGATCAGTGCACCCATGACGGTAGTTCCGAGAATACCCGCTGCTCCGATCCATTTTTTCATCCTTCCGCCGGACAGAATACTCGTAATCGCATTATTTCCTGCATTATAGCCATACATCCAGCAGCTGTGCGCGATCAACATCAGAATGATCGGAAGCCCGATCAGTACAAGAAGCGAACCAAAGATGCTTCCCTGCTGCGCGATACTGATACCGAGAGCAACCACGATCGGAATGACAACACCCTGAATCACCGCATCGCCGATACCTGCCATCGGTCCCATCAGTCCGGTCTTGAAGCCATTGATCATCTCACCGCTGATATCTGCGCCATTCGCCCGCTGCTCCTCCATCGCGATCGTCGCGCCGTGGATGACGCTGCCCAGGTTCGGATCTGTATTGAAAAACGCCAGATGACGCTGCAGTCCGGCCTTCAGCTCTTCCGGATTATCACCATAAAGTTTCTGCATGATCGGCGCCATGGCCATCGCGAACGCGGTACCCTGATAGCGATCATAGTTATAGTTCGAGTGTGAGAAGAACTGCCACAGCCAGTAAGATTTGTTTACGTCCTTTTTGGTGAGCTTCTTGACCTCAGCCACCTCTGTTCCCATTTTCTCCTGCATCTCAGCCATTATGACACCTCCTCATCCGTTTTGAACATTGTCAGATAAATCAGTGCGAACACGACGCCGAAAAGTGCCACGCCGATCACACTCAAACCAAAATACGCTACCAGCAGGAACCCGATCAGCAGAAACGCCCAGGTTTCCTTCTTCAGGATTGCACGAAGGTTCAGTGCAATACCGATTGCAGGAAGCATGCCTCCCACCACCGTCAGTCCATTGAAGATCGGGTTGTTTACGATCGTATCCAGAAAACCTTCAATAAGGGAGGAACCCGCTACACAGAAGATCGTTACAACGATCAGTTTGAACACAAACAGGCAGGGCTGGATCGGGAACCAGTTCATACGCATGACTCCCTTCACATCGCCTTTTTCCGCATACTTGTCAGCCCAGTGCGTCGGGATCGCGGAGAGTGTCATCCTTGCCGTCCAGACAAAGGTTCCAAGCAGGCCAATCGGCACTGCCATCGTAAGAGCTACTTCTGTGGACGTATTGAGCGCGAGCGCAAATGCGGTTCCCACATAGCCGGCCAGTCCCATATCACTCGGAATCGAACCGCCAACACTCATATGTCCAAGGAAGATCAGGTTGATCGTTGCGCCGATAATCACTCCCTGTACAGGATTTCCCATGACAATTCCCACCAGGAGACCTGCTACTACCGGGCGCTGCAGGACATAATATCCTTCACCGAAAAACCATGGCGCATCCGCAATATAATACAATATTGCAACTAAAATTCCCTGAATCCATGTCATAACTACATTCCTCCTTCTTCTTCATTGTGTGCCTAATACTTGATCTTATCGAGTTCTACTGATTTCGCATCCGGGAAAATCTGTATGTAGACGCGAGTTCCCTTTTCCTGGATTTCCCGCAGCGTATCGTATTCCTTCTTTGACAGCTGCAGACTCCGGAAAACGGTCTTTCTTCCCGCCGCCGCTCCCATATTTCCCACATTCAGTTCCGGGACGCTGACGCCAAGCTCAATCAGCCTGCGTATCGTCTCCGGTCCTTTTACAAGAACCATGGTCTTCTTATCCGGCGGGTCGTTCGCTATCCACTCCACAGCCTTTTCGGTTGTGACAATCTCAACACGGTACTCACTCGGGGCTGCCATTTTCATGACCTGTATCAGGAAATCATTGCCCGCGGTCTCGTCGTCGATCACCAGAATCCGGTTTGTCTTGTAAATCTTGGACCAGGCGGTCATGACCTACCCGTGTATCAGTCTGTCGTCGATGCGATAGAGAACAACACTCATCCTCCTGCCTCCTTTCTTCCTTAATCATTTCCTGAATTTCTATATCTCAGATATCGGTTCTTTTCTGAAGAGATATGGAATCCACAATTCCTTTTCCGCCTGTTTCTACAGCCAGGCTGACCAGCTCCTCCATTCCGCTCTCGTCGCGGGCAGAGAGAACCTCCAGCAGCATTGCCAGGTTTGCACCCGCGATACAGGTGATCCCTCTTTTCAGCACCATCATAATCGCCACATTGTACGGTGTTCCGCCCTGCAGATCCGCCAGCACCAGCACATTGCCCGGCGAACTGCAGCTGTCGATCACGCGTTCCAGCTTTTCTGCAAAGACCTCCTTTGTCTCACCCGGGTAAAGCCCCAGCACCGTAAGCTGTTCCTGATCTCCCATAATCATCTCCGCCGCTTCCCGGAGGCCCACCGCAAATGTTCCGTGACTTATTAAAATGACATCGATCATAAAGCTCTCCTTAAGATGAAATTAATGCCACAGGTCAATCAATACACGATAGGTATCCATATCAAGCGCACGCTCAAAAGCCGTCTGGCTGTCCTCAATGCCGAATTTTGCCGAGATAAACGGGCTCACATCGATCAGATTGTTTCCAAGAAGCTGCGTCGCCTGCCAGAATCCCTTCACGGTCGGGCTGTAGGAACCCGTCAGCAGCTTCTCACTGTAATGGATATGGTTCGGGTCGATCGCAATTTCTCCGCTCGGATGATAGGATCCGTAATAAATCAGCCGGCCGCGGTTCGCCAGCACATCCTGATAATCTCTCGCCAGCTTCACTACGTTAATCGTGTAGAAAATCACATGCGCACCGCGTCCGCCCGTCAACCGCCGGATCTCCTCAAAGGCGTCGACCTCAGCCGGATTAATGACCACATGCGCGCCCATATTCTTCGCCATCTCACGCCTCGCCTCATCCAGTTCCACCAGAATCACCCTGGCTCCGCGCTTCTGTGCGAGAAGGCTGTGCAGCTGTCCCATAATGCCGCCGCCCACAATCACGACATCCTCACCGAATTCAATATCTGCCTGCTCCATGCTGTGCAGACAGCAGGATAAGGGCTCTGCAAAGGCCGCCGTCTCAAGATTTGCATCCTTATTCAGCGCGAATACCCTGTTCGACGCGATCGCGATATACTGCGCCATACCGCCTGCTCCGGGAATCCCGTCATAAAAGCGCTTTTTGGATTTGCTTTTGCAGAGATTATCCATGCCGCGATAACAGAATTCACACTGCCCACAGCTGTCATAAGTCTTCACAATAACGGGATCACCTACCTCCAGTTCCGTGTAGGTTCCCTCCGGGATCTCTGCGACCACGCCGGAAATCTCATGCCCCGGCACAAACGGGGGCTTCACATCCTGTCCCGTAAAAATCCGCTGCTCCCAGGTACAGATCAGTGCTTTCTCAAGCTTCACAAGAATCTCTCCCGGCATGGGAACCGGCGTGGATACCTCGCGTACCTCTACCTTCCTCACATCCGTCACAACGAGCGCTTTCATTTTCTCTGGAATCATATTTTCTGCCTCCTGCTGTTATCCCCTTTTATTTCACCTTGATGTCCGAAGCCTTCGCACCATCGTGCACCAGCGCTACGAGAGCTTCCACGACGCTCTGTGGATTCTCATGTTTCCAGACGTTTCTTCCGATCGCAACGCCGGCCGCTCCCACACTCATCGCTTCCTCAATGCATACAAACAGGGACGTCAGATCCTTCGCCTTCTCACCGCCGAGCACAATCACCGGCTGATAGGAAGCGTCGATCACCTTTTTGTACTCTTCCTTCGGCCCGCAATAGCTGGTTTTGATGATATCCGCGCCATATTCGCAGCCCGTATGCGCCGTAATCACAAGGTTCTCTATGCTGTTGGGAACCGCCGGATTGAAACCTCCCGGGAGCATCTCGGCCAGCACCGGAATCCCATAACGGTGCCCTGCCGCTACCAGATCAGCGAGATTTTTCATGCACTCATTCTCATAGGGCGCTCCGGGAAATCCCATAACCGCCACTGCGTCCGCGCCAAGCCGGACCGCCTCCTCAATATCGTAGAGCAGCGTGGGGCAGGTTTCATTCCCGTTCAGGCAGGAGCTTCCTCCGTCCATGCGGAGAATCAGCCCAACTCCCTGCAGCTCCTTCTCATATTTTTTTGCCACGCCAACGGTCGTAAGAATCGCATCCGCACCGCCTGCCACAATCGCTTTGATCACCGAACCCAGATCATCCAGAGCCGGATTCACCGGGAGTCCCGCACCGTGATCCATCGCTACTACAACTGTTTTCCCATCTTCCCTGAAAATTCTTCCAAGTCTGCGCATCCTTTTGTCCTCCAC
>JAJPZP010000231.1:0-1385 GCA_021204285.1 Lachnospiraceae bacterium
AGTCGATGGCTCAATGAATCTCTTGCATGGCTGTATGACCACTGTCTGCTGCTGGAGACGCTGGAAAAGGATATGCTCAAAGCATTGGCAGATTTGCTTTTTATGAGAAAGCTGAGCTGCCAGGAAAAGCGTATCCGTCAGGTGGAAGTGCGCTATGAGCAGTTGAAGGAGCGTTTTGTGACCCCGCTGTCGGGTGGCTGCGCCTTCGTGCCGATCTACACGCCGTCAGCGCAGATTGTACTGATTGACGAGCAGGGACGACGCTATCGGCAGACGGTACCCTACGATCTGAAACGTCTGCTGATAGAGCCGCGTTTCCTGCAGGAGTGTACGATTCGGCTGGAAGATCACACAGGTCTGAATCTTTATCTGCTGGATGGCAGGGGACAGCACCGCCTGAGTTCTGAGAATGTGGAGACAGCGAGAAGGCTGCTGCGCAGTGGAAAGCTGGATGAGTCTTATGAGCAGCAGCTAAAGCTGGAGCTTCTGGAATATGAGCGGAAATCAGGCCATACGGAGAAGCTCGCGGAATATCTTCCTATAGAAAATGTGGATGCGCTGAACCGGAAAGGGCAGGCGTCCTGCATCGAAATTCTGATATTGCTGGAACGGGACTGGGAGGCCTGGACTACACTGAACCGAACCGGTTGCAGGGAGGTGGATCCGAAGCTGCTGCTCCGATTGCTGCAACGCCTTCTTTCGGAGGGAGAAATGCAGCGAAGCAGGCTGCGTCCCTGGGCACATCTGATTTTTGAGAAGGGTGTCTACACAGAGCAGGTTGTCGCGCTGCTTGCGGAGGAGTGTGTCGGCAGCACGCAGGAATTGCTGGCTGTCTGGAAGGCAGGGGAGCAGTTTGGTCTGTTCTTTCCGGAACTGGAGGAGCAGATCGTTGTGCAGGCGCTGTTCACAGAGCAGCATATCGGGGAAGTATCTCCGGTGTTTCTCTCGCTGGACGAAAGGGGCGGAGATCCGGTCCTTATCAGTGCCTGGCTGAACTATGTGTCGTGGCTGGATTTTGTGAAGGAGTGCGGTATGCCGGAGGGGCTGTTTGACAGCCTGGAGCATCACCTGATCTGGGAGGATCATCTGGCGGAAGTCGCATGCCTGTCTTATCTGAAGCAGCTTTCTGTGCTGCTGCTTCTGAGCGATGCGCAAAAGAGACTGGCGAGAAGACTTCTGGCGGAGAACGGACTTGGCAGAAAGCCATTTGCCTTTCTTGGCAAGCTCTCTGCATATATGGAGGAAGGGGGCCGCCCGAATGATCGTACGATTGTGGAATACCGGGGAGATCCGGGACATCGGGTTGTGCTGCATTATGTACTGGAATATCATGGGAAGAAGACCTTTGATTATATAGCGGAGCAGATATTCCCGGTATATCAGGG
>JAJPZP010000231.1:1395-4526 GCA_021204285.1 Lachnospiraceae bacterium
GGGATTTTCACGAAGGCCTTCACGCTGTTTTACGGGGAGCGGCTGACCTGGTTTTTCACGGAGGAGATGCCGGACGGCACAGAGCGTTCGACGACATCCAGAACGATCGAAAACCGGGAGGAACATATGGAGGGGTTCAGCCGTTATGAGCGACTCTGCCGTATGCAGAGGGAGTATGACTATCGACATGAACGAAATCTTCGTCGGATGATGCGGGACTACGGGGAGTTGTCCGACATTGTGGCGGAACAGTTTTGCAGAAGATAAGAGGGTGACCTTAGATGAGGATGATGAACGGACGGGAGCTGTTGATCGTGGGGATCGACTTTCGGGAGGAATATCCGCAGGTCTGTTATCAGAGCGCCCGTATGAAGGAGCCGGAGCCGCTGCCGTTGGATTTCCAGGAGCAGCAGGGAAAGGTTGCCTGCTTTCTGAAAATCCTCTCCGCATTGAAGCGATATGGAAGGAAAGAGGATATCCGGGCTGTGATTGTCCTGCCGGATCTTGAGGAGGACAGTATCCGTCAGTTCGAGCAGGAGGCCTGCGAGGCAGGCTTTGTGCGGGAGCAGCTCCAGGTGATTTCGGAGGCGGAGAGCCTCGTTCACTTTGTGATGCATCAGAGTAACGATATCTGGCAGCATCGGGTGTGTCTGCTGGAATTTGGAACCGATGAAGTGCGCGCACAGATGCTTGAGGTCAGCCGCAGGACGATGCCGATGCTTGTGCAGACAGCAGAGCCGGAATACTGGTATGTTGGCAATATGCTGGATGGCGGCCGGGATGAGCGTCTTGCCCAGATGGCAGAAACATGTTTTAAGGGAAAGCCTGTATCAGCGGTGTTCCTGACAGGAACAGACTTTGATGCGCGGGAATATAAAAAAAGCAGGGAAGTGATCTGCTCGCACAGGAGAGTGTTCCTCGCGGAGCAGATTTATGCGAGGGGCGCGTGTATGGCGGCCGGGATGCAGGGAATGAAGCCGACCTATCTTTTCCTGAATGAGCAGACGTTGCTCTACAATATGGGCATCCGCTGCAGACGGGGATCGCAGGAACAGGTGCATATGCTTGTGAGCGCCGGAGAAAACTGGTATGATGTGCAGGAATGGCGTGAGATGATTTTGCTGGGAGAGCCGGTGCTGGAGTTCGTGTTCCAGCCGATGATGGGAGGAAAAGAGCTGCATTTCGGTATGCAGTTGACCGATCTGCCTGTCAGGCCGGAGCGAACGACGAGACTTCTGATTGAAATCCATTTTGCCGGTCCCCGTCAGTGTGAGGTAAAGGTATCTGACCTGGGATTTGGAGAACTGTATCCGGCGTCGGATCTGTATTGGATGGAGTCATTTTCTCTGGAAGAAGAGGAGGAGTACGATGGGACTGGTGATGATCTGCCAGGGCAGGCGGGCAAGGACGCCACTGTCGGTGGGGCAGACGGGACTTGGACTATATAGTATTGAGGAGCTGGCCTGGTATCTGTATCACAATGTTTGCCTGATTGAACGAAGATTTTTTGACGAAAAGCTCTGCCAGTGGCTTGATGATGAGCTTGGAGAGAAGGAACTCGCCCGCAGAGTCCGAAGTGGCATTGACTCCCGGTCAAATCTGAGCAACCTTGTGATTCTGGTGGTAGGCGCATCTGATCTGTACACCGGCCAGGAGATGACAGAATTAAAGGAAAAAATAAAATCTCTTGGGACAATGCAGGAGCAGGAGCGGCTGAAGCTGCGGGCGGATGAGCTGCTCGACGGCGGCAGCGACTGGGCGGCGATGGACGAGTATCGGCATATCCTGAAGATGCACCAGAACAACCGGCTCGGAATGGCATTTTACAGCGCGGTGTGGCACAATCTTGGAGTCTGCTATGCACGGCAGTTCCTTTTCGAGCAGGCGGCGGAGTGTTTTGAAACGGCGTATGAATACAAGCCGGATGAGGATACAGAGCGCCAGGCGGAGCTGGCCAGGTCGTTGGCCGCAGGGCCACCGCGTGCACAGGAGCAGAGGCGATCCGATTATGGAAATGCACAGAAAAAGCTGCTCCAGTGGGAGCAGGAGTATCGCAGGAGACAGAAACAGGCCTGATAGAGGAGGAAGGCAGGACGTATGGGAATTTTAAACCGATTTTCTGATATTATGAGGGCAAATGTGAATGATCACCTGGATAAACGCGCAGATCCGGAGAAGACGATCGACGAGGCGCTCGTAAAGGCCAGAGAAGATCTGGCTGAGGTGAAGCTGGAGACTGCGAAGGTTATGGCTGCTGAGAAGACGGCGAGGAGTCGCCGCGACGATACGAGCGCTCGTGCCG
The DNA here is from genome assembly GCA_021204285.1 of Lachnospiraceae bacterium. Lineage (GTDB taxonomy): Bacteria > Bacillota > Clostridia > Lachnospirales > Lachnospiraceae > Hominiventricola. The sequence goes on from JAJPZP010000231.1 coordinate 3,698, forward strand.
CGCGGGAGCACGAGCGGGCGGGTGCTGCGCTACGTGCAGGTGATGAGAAAGAGGCACGCAGACTTCTGGCAGGCGAGGCGAAAATCCGGGAACAGCTCGTGGCAGATGAAAAGTCGCTCGAGATGGCACAGCAGAATACAGAAAAAATGCGCGAACTTTACAATAAGCTTGCTACCGACATTCAGGATATGGAGGCGAGAAAGAGCCGTATTCGCGCGACGATGTCCATGGCCGATGCCACGGAGCGTCTGAACAGCGCGGGGACGCCAAAGCGCAGCGCCTCTGCTGCCTTTGAACAGTATGAGGATATGGCAAACCGACGGCTTGATGAAGCGCAGGCCAGGGCAGAGCTGAATCGTCGGCAGGAGGATGGCCTGGATGAACTGCGCGAAAAGTACGAGACGCAGTCTGAGGAGACGGACGAGGCGCTTGAAGCGCTTAAGAAGGAGTTTGGAATAAAGTAAATCGGAACTGTTACAGAAAAAGAGGAGGCAGAAAAAGTATGGGCAGAGGCGGTGCAGGAGGCGGCGGAGGCCGCAGCAGCGGAGGACATAGCTCAGGAGGAGGCCGCAGCTTTGGCGGCAGAAGCTCGTCCGGCGCGAGCCGTGGCGGTTCAATGGGTACCGGAAGCCGGAATCGTGGCGGCAGTTACGGCGCGCCGGGTGGCGGTTATGGACCGGGTATGGGAGGCCCGCGCCCGCCGCGACCACCAAGGAGGTCTTTTTTCGGCGGCTGGGGCTATGGCGGTTACAGAAGACGCGGAGCCGGTTGTGGTACTTCCATGCTGATAGTGTGTATCCTTGTGGTTCTGGTGTTGTTTTCAATGATG
>JAJPZP010000051.1 GCA_021204285.1 Lachnospiraceae bacterium
AACCATAAAAGCAACATGAGGGAGTATGAGAACGTGATCCGGATTGAGCCGCAGGATGATGCTTATGACGATGTGCGGATGGAGTACGCGCAGATGCTGCAGAACCAGCTGGCGAAGGGCAATAACGGGCTGCTCAAGTCCAAATATATTACGTTTTCCATCGAAGCGGAGAGCCTGCAGAAGGCAAGGCCGAAGCTGGAGCGGATTGAAGCGGACATCCTGAACAACTTCAAAGTACTCGGCGTGATTGCGTACCCGTTAAACGGCGTAGAGCGGCTGCAGATTCTCTTTGAGACCTTTAACCCGGAGAGCATGGCACCGTTCACATTTACCTATGACCAGATTTTAAAGACTGGCATGAGGACGAAGGACTTCATCGCACCGACAAGCTTCCTGTTCAAATCTGGCAGGGAGTTTATGATGGGCGATACCTATGGCGCTGCCTCCTATCTGCAGATACTGGCTCCGGAGCTGACGGACAAGATGCTGGCGGAGTTTTTGGACATCGACAAGAATCTGATTGTCAATCTCCATATCCAGTCCCTTGACCAGATGAAAGCAATCAAGCTTGTGAAGAGCAAGGTGACGGACATCAACCGTATGAAGATAGAGGAACAGAAAAAAGCAGTGCGATCCGGTTATGACATGGATATCATTCCGTCCGACCTTTCGACCTATGGCAGTGAAGCGAAAAAACTGCTCGACGATCTGCAGAGCCGGAACGAGAGAATGTTCCTTGTGACGGTGACATTTTTAAATACCGGGACGACGAAGCCGGAGCTGGACGCTGCGGTATTCCAGGTGGCCCGAAACGCGCCGAAATATAACTGTGCGTTAAGACGCCTGGATTATATGCAGGAGGAAGGGCTGATGAGCAGCCTGCCGCTCGGCATCAACCATATCCCGATCCGGCGGGCGCTGACCACTACCTCCACGGCAATCTTTGTGCCGTTTACAACACAGGAGCTGTTTATGCCGGGAGAGTCTTTGTACTATGGCCTGAATGCCCTGTCCAACAACATGATTATGGTAGACCGCAAAAAGTTGAAAAATCCGAACGGTTTAATCCTCGGTACACCCGGTTCCGGCAAATCGTTCGCGGCAAAGAGGGAGATTACGAATGCGTTCTTTGTGACGCAGGACGACATCATCATCGGAGACCCGGAGGGAGAATATTATCCGCTTGTCCATGAGCTTGGCGGTCAGGTAATCCACATCTCGGCAACCAGCCGCGATTATATCAATCCGATGGACATCAACATGAACTATTCCGACGACGACAATCCGCTTGGCGTGAAGTCGGATTTTATTTTATCTCTGTGTGAGCTGATTATGGGTTCGAGAAACGGCATTGAAGCAGAGGAAAAGTCGGTGATCGACCGGTGCCTGCCGCTGGTGTACCAGAAGTATTTTGAAAACCCGGTTCCGGAGAACATGCCTGTGCTGGGTGATCTGTATGATTGCCTGCGTAAACAGAAGGAGTCACAGGCACAACGCATTGCAACAGCGCTTGAGATTTATGTCAACGGCTCCTTGAAAGTGTTTAACCACCAGACCAACGTGGAACTGGATAACCGGATTGTCTGCTATGACATTAAGGAGCTGGGCAAGCAGTTGAAAAAGCTGGGGATGCTCATTATTCAGGACCAGGTGTGGAACCGTGTGACGGTCAACCGCTCTGAGCATAAATCCACCCGGTACTACATCGACGAGTTCCATCTTCTTTTGAAAGAGGAACAGACCGCCGCATACTCGGTGGAAATTTGGAAGCGGTTTCGTAAGTGGGGAGGCATCCCGACCGGCATCACCCAAAATATCAAAGATTTGCTGGCAAGCCGGGAGATTGAGAACATTCTGGAGAACAGCGATTTCATCTTGATGCTGAACCAGGCGGCGGGAGACCGGCAGATTCTGGCGAAGCAGCTGAACATCAGCCCGTATCAGCTCTCTTATGTGACCAACAGCGGCGCGGGGGAAGGGCTTCTCTTCTATGGGAATACCATTATCCCGTTTAAAGACCACTTTGACAAGTCGCTGAAGCTCTATTCGATTATGTCCACCCGCCCGGAAGATGTGGCGGCGCGGCAGGAACAGGAGGCGTAAGTATCCATGAAAAGAGCAAATCGGTGGTTGGCAGGGCTGGTTTTTATCGTTTCGATTGTGCTGCTTGCCATCAGTATTTACTCCCTGATGGGGATGTTCGAAGAATGGAAGGCGGCGGATGATTTGAAGCAGACGCTGACGGCCATTTATATCGGAGATGATTCCGGTGCCGGGTTGGATACGGAAGCGGTGGAGGACAGTGAAAACGGCGAGGTTTTTGTGGAGGCAGTGAAAGCCGAAGAAACCGGCGCGCTTGTCACGCCGGGGCTTTTAACACTCCATGAAGAAAACCCGGACTTTATCGGCTGGATATCCATTGAAGGGACAGCGATTGATTATCCGGTGATGTACCATCCAGAAGAAGAAAATTATTATCTGAAGCGTGATTTCTATAGAAATTACTCTGCTAACGGCAGCATTTTTCTTTCGGAACTATGTGACCCGGAGACCAGTGACAACCTGATTGTCTACGGACACCATATGAAAAGTGGCGCGATGTTCGCGGCGCTGGAAGATTACAAAGAGCAGGATTTTTATCTGGAACATCCGGAGGTCGTTTTAGATACTCTGCACGGTACGGAAATTTATGAGATCATCGCTGTCTTTTTAACGCCGGTCTATACGGAAAATGATTTTGCCTACTATGCTTTTACCGGCGCGGAGACAGAAGAAGAGTTTGACGAGTTCATCGACGGAGTAATGGTGCGCGCCCTGTATGACACAGGGAAAAGCGCCTCCTTCGGAGATAAGTTTCTGACCCTCTCGACCTGTGAGTATTCGCAGACGAACGGGAGGATTGTAGTAATAGCGAAACGATCAGAACAATAAAAAACGGAGGTTGACTATGAATAACAACATGAACAGAAAAATGGGAAACAGTATGGGATACATCGGAAGGTTCCCTGCCGTATGTGTGGCAGATCTGCCGGGTGAGGCAATGGACGACATCCTGCGTATCTTAAAAGAACTGGATGGGCAGGAAAACGCGGAGAAGGTTACCGGGGACTTTGAAAATGCGGGCAAATGCAAAAAGGATGCTAATGCCAAAGCGAAAACGGCTTGCCCGGAGAAAGACGAGCTTTTTATGGAGATGGATTTTTCCAGTGACGGTGAAGAGGTTTTCGGAAAGATGCTGGATGATCTGGTCTATATGTTTCAGCTCGTATCTGCCTTGTACAGCACGCTTTATTATATGGCGGACAACCGTATGAGCAGGAAGTGCGCACTGCAAAGCGGCAGAGAGCTGATGGAGGAAGCAGATTCCGTCCTGGAAGAATGGCAGCGTTACTCTATGACAGAGGAATGAAGCCTGACACTGCGGAAAAGAGGTGAGGACGATGGCAGGGCGGAAATTTGAAGCCAGTGACAAAAAGGTTCAGAAAATGAGCCGTGAGGGGCTGACAGAGGAAAACCTTCATAGTGGGGAACGCCAGATCGTCAGCACACGGACAAGGGATGCTGTACCGGAGCGGATCAGAGATGATGGGACAACCGTGCAGTATGGGTTTGATAAAAATCCATATGACTCGGATGTAAGTTCCGGTTCCAAAAGAAAGCAGAGGTCACTTCATAAAGCCGGTGAAACAGAAATCCTTGAATTAGAGCAGTCTGCATCATTTTCCATAGGAGAGCCGTCCGAAAGGGCGGCTCCTTCTATGGATGGGTATCGAACGGAAATATTTTCCGGAGATGTGGAAGGCCATAAATCACTGCAGACACTCCATGCTGAAAATGAAATTGAAACAGCGAAGTCAGATAGAACTGGCTTGCAAGAATCAGGTACTGTCCGAAACAGCGGAACAGGCCGGGATATTCACAGCGTGGCGCTTGAACGGGAACGGCAGGAGCTGGGGCGAGTGACATCTGATTCTGACAACCAGAAGCAGAACAGACGGAAACGGCAGACAAGAAAAATGTCGGAGAAAACCCGTTCTGAGGCAGGGACTGGAAATGAAGCTTCAGATAGCATGGCGGAAGGTCAGTCTGATTTTGTGCCGCAGCCGCTGGGAAAGATCGAAAGACCTGATTTGGAGCGCGGGCGAATGGAAGCGACAGGAACCGTAACGGAACCGCAGGATGTCTCTGAAAACCATAAGCTTTATGCAGCAGAAACAACTGAGACGGACAGTGATGGGGATGTGACTGCACAGCCAGATATATCTGGTGGTGAGAAAAAAATCTCTTCACAGTCAGCGCGAATGTCGGGTGTTCGGGAACGCTCTGCCGGGGGCGCTGCGGTGCAGACTGTTGTGGAAACGCGGCGCAGCCGCTCTAAAAGACAGATGCAGGCTTACCTAAGAAATGTATCTGACAGTCAAGAGGCTGAGATGCTTGATATAGATGCGGATATGGCAGAACCTGTTTCTCCGTCAGAGCCTAAAGCGGAA
>JAJPZP010000089.1:0-21026 GCA_021204285.1 Lachnospiraceae bacterium
CAATGATACACTACACTAGTGTAGTAAAAAGGAGAAAGATTATGATTGATTTAAAAATGACTGGTAAGGTTGCGTTGGTTTCTGGCGCCACCGGTGGCATAGGCCGTGAGCTGTGCAAAATGTTGAAGAGAGAAGGCTGCAAGATCGGTTTTATCGCCCGTAATCAGGAAAAGGCGGACGCGCTGATTCGCGAGCTCGACATGGGAGACGACCTGTACTGCTATATTGGTCAGATCTATAATGAGGAGGATGTGAAAGCATTCACCGAGGGCGCTTACGCTCACTTTGGAAAACTCGATATGTTGTTCCCGAATGCCGGATATGAGGGAAAATGGGAATACGTGAACAACTTTACCAAAAAGAATTTTGAAAAAGTATTCGGCACCAATGTGTTGGGCGTTATGTATATGATTAAATACGGCGCGGACTATCTCGTTGCACAGGGGAAGGGATCCATTGTTGTTACTTCCTCAGATGGCGCGCTTCTTGGCAGTGCCGGTATGGGTGTGTACTGTGCGTCCAAGCATGCGGTGCAGGCAATTGTCAAGACGGCTGCCGCAGAGCTGGGACCCAAGGGCGTTAATGTCAACAGCGTCAATCCGGGCGGTGTAGATACGACGATGATACGCAACATCGAGGATAATGCGCTTGGTGACAGCATGAGCCGTGAGGAGAAGAGCGCTGCATTTACCTCAGCTTACTTTGACAAACGCTACGCGACTGCAGAGGAATGCGCGAATATGTTGCTTTTCCTGGCTTCCGACTGGGCGTCCCATATGTTTGGGGAGCGCGTTTCCATCGACGGTGGAGAGTGTGTCCTTCGTCCGTGATCAGAGGAATGTGAGTAGATCTTTCCACATTATGGGCTCTGGTATTCGTCTTGACGGCGGCATGGATGCCCTCTGCTAAAGGAAACAACAGACCTTCATAGAAGAGAAATCGCCCGGCGCGTCTGACGCGTCCGGGCGATTTTCCTGTGTACCAGTGGGCGGTGAATCAGATTGCCACATCTGTGCCTGCAGCCTTTTGCCTGTGTTATCAGGGAGCCGGACAAGCGGAAGGGGCGAGTGATTCTGAGTACGTTGAGCTGGTTACATCAGTGCGATATAAAACATTACGACATAGTGGCACAGGCTTCCGCCCATGACAAACAGGTGAAAGATCTCATGTGAGCCGAAGAACTGATGCCGCGCGTTGAAGAGCGGAAGCTTCAGTGCGTAGATGATGCCACCGATGGTGTAAATAATGCCCCCGGCGAGCAGCCACCAGAATGCGGCGGCGGGCAGTGTCTGTACGAGCGGCACCAGTGCCAGCACGCAGAGCCAGCCCATCGCGATGTAGAGAAGCGAAGAAAACCACTTCGGGCAGGTAATCCAGAAGGCCTTGATCACCATGCCGGCGATCGCAATGCTCCAGACAAGCGTCAGGAGCGGGATGCCGATGGTGTCGCGCAGGGCGATCAGGCAGATCGGCGTGTAGCTGCCCGCGATCAGGATGAAGATCATCATGTGGTCGATCTTGCGCAGAATGCGGTTTACCGTTTCTGAGATATCGAAGGTATGGTAGGTCGTGCTGGCTCCATAGAGAAGAACCATGCTGCAGGCGAAAACAGCCAGGGCAGGTACCGCGCCGGAAGCACCGTAGCGGGAAGCTGTGAGCAGGAGCGGAATTGCTGCAAATGCAGCCAGGATCAGGCCGATGAAATGGGTGAGCGCGCTGCCGGGGTCTTTTACGGAATGTGTCATCATATCTCCTCCTTTAAAATTAAAACTATATAATGTAGTATTAAAAACTATTTCTTGATTTATTCACATTATACATCATCGATGGAAAAATGCAAGAGGAAAATGAGATTCCGGAAGATAAGAAAAGGCGGCTCACTTATGAGCCGCCCTGCATGTTTATGTAGCTTAGAAGATTCTCCGTACTGCAAGAATTGTCTTGTAGTTGACCGGCGAAGTGTACTTGATACCAGTCGAAGAGGTGCTTGCATGTACGATCGTGTTGTTGCCGACATAGATTGCGACATGACCGCTGTAGCAGACAATGTCTCCAGGTTGAATATCGCTCAGGCTGACGCCGTATCCGACGCTGCGCATCGCGCTGGAGCTGTGCAGAAGGCTGATGCCGAAGTGTGCGTAGACGCTCATGACAAAGCCGGAACAATCGGTGCCGTTTGTCAGGCTTGTGCCACCGTACACATAAGGATTACCGACGAACTGGCAGGCGTAGCTGACAACCGCATTTCCGGAGGAGCTGCCGCTTCCGGAGCCGATCACCACGTCAGAAGAACTGGAGCTGCTGGAGGTCGCTGCCGCGGCTGCCGCCTGTGCAGCTTTCCTGGCGGCCTCTTCCTTGGCAAGACGGGCTTCCTCTTCCTCCTTGGATTCCGCATAGACATATTCTGTACTCAGTGACACATATTCCTTGGAGACCCAGCCGTCGCCCTCCTCGATGGAGACCTGAACGAAATCATCCGTCTCATCAGTGACGACCAGCTCTTCGCCCTCGGGAATCAGTCCGAGAATGGAGGACTCTGTCGTGGCCTCCGTGCGAACCCGAAGTGTCTCTGTGGTGACGGTTGCCATCCTGGTACCGACTTCCTCCGCGAGTGTTTCCGCCTCTGTACCGATCACGACATATTCCGCGCTCACATAACCGGTCACATTTCCGGAAGTGATCTGATACCAGCCGTCTTCATAACTTTCTACGGTACCGACAGAATTATCATAGAGCTTGCCGACGATATCGTAATCCTGGCTGGGACCGCTGCGTACATTGACATAATCATCGACCTGCGCAATACAGAGTCCGGTATAGGTCGTCGTGACTGCGATGTTGAGGGCTTCCTCTATATCTTCTTCAGTGGCATTGCTCGCGAGGCTGATGGAGGAGGCGATGCCGCCGTCCAGACTCAGACTCAGCTCACCGGCCTGCGCTGTCGCCGGATTGATGAAGAACAATCCAGCCGCTGTCAAAAGCATGAGTACTGCTTTTTTTCTCATAGGTGCCTCCTGAAATAATCTTTACGAATTTGTACAAAATATTACGAATTTGTTACAACTTATGTAAAGATTATAACAAGGCATAGGGCCTTTGTCAAGGAAGAACACACATTCTTCATAAAAACAAAAAAGGAAATTTCTGCATATACATAAGCAGAGAAAGAGAATGGAGTCAGTCTCATGAAAGATATGGGAGAATGGAATCCTTACTATATGAATTTTCCCGGCGGCTTCTGCTCCGGGTCGCGCCTGTTTCCATGGCTTTATCCATATGGAAGATTTCCCGATTATCGGAATCTGTGGAATTGTCCGGAACGCATGGAGGACGAGGCGGACGCGAAGCGTATACGGGAACTTTATCCGGTTATGGCCAGAAGGCTTGCACCTTATGTGGAAGAGGTCTGCGATGAGATGGAATATCCCGGCAGCATGATGTATGACGAGTATCCCGACCGGCTTTCCTTGCTGCGTAAGTGCCGGGAAGCCTGGGAGCGTGCGAAGGAAACGGAAGGCCTGGAAAACGGGGAGAAGGACTGGGAAGAATTGCGTGATCTGACCAGCGTTCTTCTGCTGCAGGAGATGCTGCGCCGTCGGAAGAGAAACCGGGAAAAAGGCATTGACACGTTTTCCGCACGATAGTAAACTACAAGGAGAATCATTGCAGAGAAAAGCCGATTGTTTTCAGCAGAGAACAGTTGGCTTTTTAAGAATCACGGGGACAGGCATGAAGAGAAAGATTATTCAGTATATTACGATCCTGCTCGCCTTTCTGGTGGGGGCAGCGTTTATGAGTTACACAACGTACATGGGAAACCGGGACATGACGGGGACGATGGCTTCCGCCACGCTGCCGGTCGCCTATGCGGAGATAAACGGTCAGCTGTGTAATGAGATGCACGGTTATGTGGAAGAGATGGACGGGGCTTATATGAAAGATTCGGTCATCGGCATCTCGGAGGACCATCTGCTCAGCCTTGCGATTGAGAAATACAACGCGCAGATACAGGACATTTCCTATGAGATACGCTCGCTGGACATGGAGCGCCTGATCCAGAACGGGGAGGAGTTTGAGACGGAGGATGATGGGCAGTATGTTCGTTTTTCAGTAGAGCTGCGGGATCTGCTCGATGAGGGCGAACCGTATCTGCTGATCCTGATCGTGCAGACAGACACGCAGGAAGAGGTATATTATTATTCCCTCCTGACCTATCTGGGCGAGAATTACATGCAGGAATGCCTGAATTTTGCGCTGGAATTCCATGAAGTCACAGTGCAGAAGGATACGGATAATAACTATCTGAACTACCTGGAACCGAACGGAACGATGTCGGGCGACAGTCTTGGTTATGTCAATATCCATTCGCGCTCCGGTCCGATCACCTGGGGAGATGTGAATATCCGTCAGACGACGGAGATGCAGATTACCTGGACGGAGGTTGGCACAAGCGTCTGTTCTGTTGTGATGAATTATCAGGTGGAGAATACGGATACGGGTGAGGTCTATCAGGTGCGTGAAGCGATCCGGATACGTTATACTTCCTCGCGTATGTATCTGCTTGCATATGAGAGAACGGCAGACACGATATTTGAGGTGGGGACACAGCTGGTAAAGGATTCGCAGATTGCCTTTGGCATTCAGAGCGGCGAGCTGAATTATCTGAAAAATGAGGAAGAGAATGTCGTTGCTTTCGTGCAGCAGGGACAGCTCTGGGTCTATGACTTTGGACAGAACCGCCTGAGTCTGGTGTATGGTTTTGCCGATGGGGAAGATGAGAGAGGACTTTATGACGCCCATGATTTCCGGATCCTGAGCGTGGACGAGTCCGGGAGTATGGATTTTCTTGTCTATGGCTATATGAATCGTGGGAATTATGAGGGACGCTGCGGGATTCTGCTGTGTCATTATGACGCGCTGTTGAATACAGTCGAGGAACAGTTCTTCCTCGGGTCGGACCGGCCTTATGAGACGCTGAAGGAGGAGATCGGGCAGATTGCCATGGTGAGCCCGGATGAAATTGCCTGGATTTCTTATAGGGAAATGATTTTGCAGATCGATCTTACGGATCTCTCTCTGGAAATTCTGGCGGAGAATGCTTCCGAGAGCAGTATCCGGGTCTCGGACGACGGAACGCTGGCAGCCTGGACGAATAAAGAGGAGACGGAGATCTGTCTTCTTAATATGTCCTCCGGAAGTACCAGCCGGATACAGGCAGACGATGGTGAGAAACTGCGGGCACTCGGCTTTATGGAGGAGGATTTTATCTATGGTACGGCGCGGGAGAGTGACATTTGTTATGATGAGGCGGAGCAGGAAACCTTTCCGATGTACCGGGTGATCATCCGTGCGCAGGATGGCAGTGAGATGCGGGAGTTTGACTATTCTTCCATGGGGAAATATGTGACAGAGATCTCGATTGTGGAGAACCGGATTGATTTAAGCTGTGTGGAGAAGGATGAGGAGGGCAGTTATGAGGAAGCGCTCCCGGAGCCGATCACCTATACGATGGAGACGACGGAGGATGCGCTGAGTCTCGAGACGGTCTATGACGATGTGAAGCGAAATGAATATTATCTGAGTTATACGGGCACGATAAAATCGGGCTCCATGAAGCAGCCTACCGTAAAGTTGGTGCTTTATGAGGACAGCAGGGAGATTGTGCCCGGGACGGAGGGGACGGATCTCTATCTGGCCTACGGTTTTGACGGGAAAGCGCTTGGTTATGAAACGCTGGCGGAGGCGGTTATATCCGCTTATGACAGCATGGGTTCTGTCTGGCAGGGTGAGAGCCGGTTCTGGAAACGTGGTACGATGCAGACGCGGGTCACACTTTCCGGCTTCGATGAAGAGGAGGAGATCGCAGGGGATACGGCTCTGGAGAAATGCCTGCAGCGCTTGCTGAAGGAGGAGCAGAATTATACAGATGTCAGCGCCTGCCGTGCCGCTGGTATGTCGGTGAGCGGGATCTGTGAGCAGGAGCTGGGAGAGCGCGCGTGTATCCTGCCGGGCTGCACACTCGAGATGGCGCTGTGGTATGTAGATCAGGGTGTGCCAGTACTCGTCATCACGGGGGAAGAGGATGCGCTGCTGATCGTGGGCTATGACTCGAGTAACATTGTCTGCTGGGATCCGGATTCGACGGAACTGCAGACAATGGGGCGCACGGACAGCGCGACAGAATTTGAAGAGGCGGGGAATCTGTTCTTTACTTATATATATGAGTGATGTATGGAGGAAGAGAGCAATGGATGGGAGAATTCAGACACTGGCCGATGGACTGGTAAATTATTCCTGCCGGGTGGGGCAGGGAGATAAGGTGTATATCCATTATACAGGGGCGTCCACGCGGGCGCTCGCAAAGGAGCTGGTGCATGCGGTGTACCGCGCGGGCGGTCTGCCTTTTGTACATTATACGGATCCGCAGCTCCAGCGCGCGCAGATTCTGGAATGCACACGGGAGCAGATGGAACTGATGGCCGAAGTCGACAGTCTTGAAATGTCGCAGATGGACTGTTATATCGGTGTGCGCGGCAGTGATAATATTTCCGAGCTGTCGGATGTGCCCGCGGAGCGTCTGGCTCTCTATGAAAAGTATTATGCGACGCCTGTACATCATGGCATCCGTGTGCCGAAGACCCGCTGGGTCGTGCTTCGCTATCCGAATGACGCGATGGCGCAGCTCTCCGGTATGAGCACGGAGGCATTCGAGGATTTTTATTTCCGGGTGTGTTGCCTTGACTACAGCCGGATGGCGCGGGCGATGGAAGCGCTTGTGAAAAAGATGGAGGAGACAGATCAGGTGCGAATTCTTGCGCCCGGAACGGATCTGACTTTTTCAATCAAAGGGATTCCCGCGGTACCCTGCTGTGGGTTGCGCAATATCCCGGATAGCGAGGTCTATACGGCGCCGGTTCGCGATTCGGTGAACGGGACGATTCGTTACAACGCGCCCTCCGTTTATCAGGGCTTTACCTTTGAGAATATCTGCCTGACTTTTGAGAATGGAAAAATTGTGAAGGCGGAGGCGAACGATACGGATCGTGTGAACGAGGTTTTTGACACGGACGAGGGCGCGCGCTATATCGGCGAATTTGCCCTGGGAGTCAATCCTTTGATTCTGCAGCCGATGAAGGACATCCTGTTTGACGAGAAGATCACCGGTTCGCTTCATTTCACGCCGGGGAACTGCTACGATGCGGCACCGAACGGAAATCATTCTTCCATTCACTGGGATCTTGTGCAGATCCAGCGTCCGGAGTATGGCGGAGGGGAGATCTGGTTTGACGATGAGCTGATCAGGAAGGAAGGACGCTTTGTCGCGGAGGAACTGGCCTGTCTGAATCCGGAAGCGCTGTTGTGACGGTAAACTTAAGAGAATCTTAATTATTTCACTCCTGCTATCTTAAAAAAGGCATGATATAACAGGAAGCAGATAAGGAGAGACGAGTATGAACATTCTGGTCTGCGATGACGACCATGCGATCGTGGATGCGATAGAGATTTACCTGAGCCAGGAGGGCTATACGGTATGGAAAGCCTACGATGGCCGGGAGGCGATCCGGATTCTGAAGGAACAGGAGATTCACCTCCTGCTTCTGGACGTCATGATGCCGAATATGGACGGGATCCGGGCGACGATTGAGATTCGGAAGACCAGTGCGGTTCCGATCATTTTCCTGTCTGCGAAGTCTGAAGATGTGGATAAGATTCTGGGTCTGAATGCAGGGGCCGACGACTACATTACGAAGCCCTTCAATCCCCTGGAACTCACTGCGCGCGTGCGTTCCGTGCTGCGGCGTTATACGCAGCTCGGAGCAATCACGGAGAAAAAGACGACGTTCCGTATCGGCGGTCTGGTGATCGACGACGAGAGCAAGGAAGTGAGTGTAGATGGGGAGTCGGTCCGGCTGACACCGATCGAGTATCAGATCCTGCTGCTTTTTGTGCAGAATCCGGGAAGGGTATTTTCCATTTCGCAGATTTACGAGAGAATCTGGAACGAGGAGGCCGTGAGCGGGGATAACACCGTGGCTGTACATATTCGTCACATCCGGGAGAAAATCGAGATCAATCCGAAAGAGCCGCGCTATATCAAGGTTGTGTGGGGCGTCGGCTATAAGATTGACCGGGAGCAGGAGGTACGATGAAAAAGACAGGACGTCGCCCTCTTCTCGTGGGACTTATTATCTGCGTGAACGTTGCCGCAATAGCGGTTATGGTGGCGGGTTTTATGACCGTGAGAAGCGCCGGATACGGGGCGGATACATGGAAGGAGATTCTGGATGGAAAAACCTATGTGGCGACATCGGAATTTCAGGAGCAGGCGGCCGGCGCAGTCTACGATGCGCTGGCCGTTGCTGCCAGAAGCAGCAGGCTGGAGCTGGATGGGGAATATGATCCGGATCGGATCATCCGGATCCGGGATTATGTGGAGTCAGGGACGATCTATGATGAGATGCCGGAGAGTGAGAAGGCGAACGGGATCTGTTATCGCCTGGGAGATCTGTATCAGTGGAGCCTGAAGGGGACGATGTATTCGAATGATGTGCTCCAGGAGTCCTATAAGCCGCTTTTTTATGGGAGCATTCAGGAATATGTCAATGAATGTGATGAAGAGTATTATGTAGTTGCAAATGAGATTGAAAATGCAATGGAATCTCTCCGGCGGGAGGTGGCACTCTATCAGGAAGAACAAAAATCCTGGACGGAAGGCGCTACCAATGTTCGCTATGCGCTGCTTGACCTGGGAAACGGAAACCTTTGCACGAATGTGGATTCTCTGCAGTCGGATGACACGGAGGAAGAGGTGCTGAAGGCATATTTCAGGGAATTAGGCAGTTACTATATTTATGACAGTCGCACGGTTCGGGTTGAGCAGCAGAATGTAGGAGATTATTTTTCCTACAATACGGATACGGTGCTGAGTGAGCAGAATGTACACCTTTCGGGTGAATACCTGGTGTTAGTGGGAATAGACACCGGTTTTCCGGTTGTGGACACGTTCTCCACGGGCGCGGCGGCCTATGAAGAGGCGCGCACGAAGCTGCAGAGCTATATGATGCCGATGGTCGTTGGAGCGGTGATTATTTTCCTCACAGTGATCGGGATACTCGTATTGCTGGCGGGGGCGGCGCTTCGGGTGCTGAAGATTATTCTGCGGAATCTGGATATTGTGCTTCGGATCTGCATTTATTTTGGGGCTTACCTGCTGGTATCGCGGTTGCTCTGTGCGCTGCCGGGACGCGGGGTATCGTTCATACTCCTGCTGCTGTTCAACGTGGCAGTGCTCATGCTTCTCATATGGGAAGGTATTCAACGTCACCGGCTGCTCACTTCGGTGCGTGCCATGACGGAGAGCGAGGGAGAGACCCTTGTGTCGGAAGAGCATCTGTACCTGTATAACCGTGAGATGGCCAGAGCGGTCAACAGCCTTGGAGACGGGCTTCGGAATGCGCTGAAGGAGCAGGTGAAGAGCGAGCGCATGAAGGCGGATCTGATCACCAACGTCTCCCACGACCTGAAGACGCCGCTGACCTCCATTATCAATTATGTAGATCTGATGAAGCGTGAGGATCTTGACAATCCGAAGGCAGCAGAGTATCTGGAGGTGCTTGATCAGAAGTCCCAACGGCTCAAACAGCTGACGGAGGATCTTGTGGAGGCCTCGCGCGCCAGCTCCGGAAATATCGTGCTGGATCTTGGCAGAATTGACCTGAAAGAGCTGCTGATGCAAACCGGTGGGGAGTTCGCGGGGCATTTTGAAGCCAGAGGGCTGCAGCTGGTGGAGCATTATCCGGATACGCCGCTCTATGTGGAGGCGGATGGCCGCAGGTTGTGGAGGATCATCGAAAATCTGTACCGCAATGTGGAAAAATATGCCCTGCCGAACACCCGGGTCTATCTGGATCTGAGCGGGGATGGCGAGCATGCGTGGTTTTCCATGAAAAATATTTCTGAGAACCCGCTGAACATTTCGGCGGAGGAGCTGATGGAGCGCTTTACCCGCGGGGACGAATCCCGTTCGACTGAGGGCAGCGGCCTGGGGCTTTCGATTGCCAGAGACCTGACAGAGATTCAGAACGGAACCTTCGAAATCTATCTGGATGGGGATCTTTTTAAGGTGACGGTTGGCTTTCCGCTCTACAAAGAGACAGAATAAAGGGGCTTGCTTTTCCATAGGACTGATTGTATAATTGTATACAATCAGTCTTTCTAATACATGGAGGTACGTATGATCAAACTATACGACAGCGGGGCCTATGTTCTGAACGGGACAGAAGTCATCGCTGATACAGAGGAGGGACGCGCGGCGTTGACGGCGAAGCTGGGCGCGGTTCCTGCAAAGAAAGAGGCCAGGAAGCAGACGATCGCCTATGGAATCCTGAAGTCCCACAACACATCCGGGGATATGGAGAAGCTTCAGATTCGCTTTGATAAGCTGACGTCCCACGACATTACTTTTGTGGGCATCATCCAGACGGCGCGGGCCTCGGGGCTTGAGAAGTTTCCGATGCCCTATGTGCTGACGAACTGTCACAACAGTCTCTGTGCGGTCGGCGGAACGATCAATGAAGATGATCACATGTTTGGCCTGAGCTGCGCGAAGCGCTACGGAGGCGTCTACGTCCCGCCGCATCAGGCGGTGATCCACCAGTACGCGCGGGAGATGCTGGCTGCCGGGGGAAAGATGATCCTCGGCTCCGACAGCCATACCCGATATGGCGCGCTCGGTACGATGGCGATGGGCGAGGGAGGACCGGAGCTTGTGAAGCAGCTGCTGAACCAGACCTACGACATCCCGATGCCGGAGGTGATCGGCGTTCATCTGAGCGGATGTCCGGTGAAGGGCGTCGGTCCGCAGGACGTCGCCCTGGCGATCGTGGGCGCGGTGTTTGACTGCGGTTATGTAAATAATAAGGTCATGGAATTCTTTGGGGAAGGAGTTGCGAATTTAAGCGCGGATTTCCGCATCGGTATCGATGTCATGACGACCGAGACGACCTGTCTTTCCTCGATCTGGAAGACGGATGAGAAGATCGAGGAATTCTATGAAATTCACGGCAGACGCGAGGACTATGTAGAGCTGACCCCGGGACCGGTGGCATATTATGACGGTATGATAGAGATCGATCTCTCCGCGATTCGTCCGATGATTGCAATGCCCTTCCATCCGAGCAACGCGTATACGATCGAGGAGCTGAATGCGAATCTTGACGATATTCTGGCGGACTGTGAGGCGAGAGCCAGCGTGAGCCTTGGTGATCAGGTGGCCTTTTCGCTGCGTGACAAGGTGCGGAACGGCAGACTCTACGTCGATCAGGGGATCATCGCGGGCTGTGCAGGCGGCGGCTTTGAGAATATCTGTGCAGCGGCGGATATTCTGGAGGGAAAGAGCATTGGTGCGGATGAATTTACCTTAAGTGTCTATCCGGCTTCCATGCCGATCTATATGGAGCTCATTAAAAATGGCTCCGCTGCCAGGCTAATGCAGACCGGTGCAGTGCTGAAGACCGCGTTCTGCGGTCCCTGTTTTGGCGCGGGCGACACACCGTCGAACAATGGTTTCAGTATCCGGCACTCCACACGTAACTTCCCGAACCGTGAGGGGTCGAAGCTGCAGAATGGTCAGATTGCCTCGGTGGCGCTGATGGATGCACGTTCCATCGCGGCGACCGCGGCGAATCAGGGTTATCTGACCGCGGCAACGGATCTTGATGTGGAGTATCGCGGCCAGAAATATGTGTTTGATAAGAAGATTTATGAAAATCGTGTTTTCGACAGCAAGGGCGTCGCGGATCCGACAGTGCCGATCCATTTCGGACCGAATATCAAGGACTGGCCGGCGATGAGCCCGCTGCCGGAGTATCTCGTGCTGAAGCTGGTGTCCGAGATTCATGATCCGGTGACGACGACCGACGAGCTGATTCCTTCGGGTGAGACCTCATCCTACCGCTCGAATCCGCTTGGACTGGCCGAATTTACATTGTCGAGAAAAGACCCTGCTTATGTCGGAAGGGCGAAGGAAATCCAGAAGGCACAGAAGGCGATTGAGGCCGGGAGCTGTCCGCTGGAGGCGGTACCGGAGCTGAAACCGGTGTTCGACGCGATCCACACGCAGTACCCGGAGGCCGGCGAGGGCAATGTTGGCGTCGGCAGTACGATCTTTGCGGTGAAGCCGGGCGACGGCTCCGCCAGGGAGCAGGCGGCGTCCTGCCAGAAGGTGCTCGGCGGCTGGGCAAATATTGCGCACAGTTATGCCACGAAGCGCTACCGTTCGAACCTTATCAACTGGGGGATGCTTCCCTTCCTGATTGATGAGGGAGAGCTGCCCTTTACCAACGGCGATTATCTCTTTGTGCCGCATATCACGCAGGCTGTACAGAATGGCGATACGCAGGTGAAAGCATATGTCGTAAAAGATGGCGCGCTACGGGAGTTTACGCTGCGGCTTGGCGAGATGACCCCGGATGAGCGGGAGATCATTCTGAAGGGCTGTCTGATCAATTACAATCGGGTATAAAAAGAATAAAAGAGAGCGGGCGGGGAATTTTTATTCTCCGCCCTTTTCCGTAGATTTACTTAGAGAGAAAATGAATTCTGTGCCGACGCCCTCTGTACTGACGACGTTGATATTCTCTTCATGCATCTGGATGATCTCCCGTACGATGGACAGGCCGAGCCCCGTGCCTTTTTTGTCTTTGCCGCGGGACAGGTCGGTTTTGTAGAAGCGTTCCCAGATTTTCTTCAGGCTGTCGCGGGGAATGCCGATGCCGGTGTCGCGGACAGAGACGAAGACCTTCTCATAGCGCGTGGTCGTCTCGATCGTGATCGTGGAGTCCGGGTTGCTGAACTTGATCGCATTGTCGATCAGGTTGTACATGACCTGCTGAATCTTTCCCATGTCTGCATAGACTGAGGTATGCCAGTCGGAGAACAGAAGGTCGATGGAAATATGCTTTGCCGTACAGGTGCCCTCAAAGGTAGCGGCGGTATCGCGGATCAGTGTGTTGATATCGAAATCCGTCTTTTCGAGCCGTCCAAGGCTCGAGTCCATCGAGTTCAGTGTGAGGAGACTGCTCGTCAGGTTTGTCAGACGGTCGGTTTCACGCAGCACGATGTTCAGGTATTTTTCCTGGAGTTCCGGTGGAATCGTGCCGTCCAGCATTGCTTCGATGTAGCCCTTGATGGAAGTCAGCGGGGAACGGAAATCGTGCGATACATTGGAAATCATCTTTCGCTGGTCTTCATCCAGATCGCGCAGCGCCTGTGCCATAAAATCCATCACACGGGAGATATAGCCGATTTCGTCATTCCGCTCCATCGCAACGGGGTTTTCGAAATTACCGGAAGCGTATTCGGAGGATGCCTTCCGGAGCTTTTGCAGTGGCCGCAGGGTAGTAAACCAGAGGAAAGCAGCAAACAGGGATAGCAGGATCATCAGCAGAATGAGCGTGATATAGTAGGCCTGCAGGTAGGATTCCTTTTCACTGACCAGCTCCGACATGGGAAGGTGGATGGCGATGTAGCCGCGTACATGGTAATGATGTGAGACCGGTATGAGGACGCTTAAGGTTTGCTCCTTAAACATGCCAAAGAAATCACCGGTCATATAATAGGTTCCGCTCGGAAGGACAGAACTGAACTCTGAGATTGTCTGGCGCAGATCAGAAGTATAGACACCGGAAGATTCAAGGATGATTTCTCCATCTGTATTGATCAGCCAGATCTCTGCGTTGAGATAGATGCTTAAAGATTCGATCTGCGTCTGCATACTTGAGAGCGTCTGGCTGTTGTCATCCTCACTGAAGTAGGAGCCCACATATTGGCTGGACATGTAGAGCCCCTCCTGGTAGAAAGCATAGGCCTTTTCCTTCACGAGCTGCTTAAGGAGCAGGCTGGAGGTGGCGGTCGAGATGAGCAGGAAAGCACACAGAGCGAAGGCGATCAGGGAGAGAATGTATTTTCTGGTCAATGAAAAACGCATCACTTTACCTCAAATTTATAGCCGACGCTCCAGACAGTTGCCAGGCGCCACGCCTCGTGATCCTTGATCTTTTCGCGCAACCGCTTAATGTGCACGTCGATAGTCCGGTCACTCACGTACTCGTAGCCCCAGATATGATCGAGCAGCTGCTCACGCGTGAAAACCTGGTTGGGCGAAGAGGCGAGGAAGTAGAGCAGCTCCAGTTCCTTCGGTGGCATGTCGATCGGTTTCCCCTTGTAAATGACGGAGTAATTGGTCATATTGATGATGAGATCCGGGTACTCGACGATCTTTGCGGAATCAGATTCCGGTTCCTGGCGCACAGGCTGGAAGCGGCGCAGCACGGCTTTGACCCGTGCGACGAGCTCCTTGGAGTCGAAGGGCTTGATGATATAATCATCCGCACCGAGCTCCAGTCCGCGCACCTTGTCAAAACCTTCTCCCTGTGCAGCGAGCATGATGATAGGCGTATCCGAATGGCTGTGGATCTCACGGCAAACCTGGTAGCCGTCGATTCCCGGCAGCATCAGGTCGAGGAGAATCAGGTTTGGCCGAAAGCTCTCGAACAGCTTCAGTGCGTGTTCTCCGTCCTCTGCGATTTCCACTTCATAAAATTCTTTGGTAAGGTAGAGAGAGATCAGCTCCGCGATATTCGCGTCGTCGTCCACTACTAGTATTTTTTGTCTCGAAGCCATGGTATTTCTCCTTATTTAAATTCCACAATCGTTACGCCCGCGTCCCCTTCGCCGTAGGAGCCGAGCCGGTAGCTTTTTACGTATTTACAATGTTTCAGATGCTGCTGCACTGCATTTCGCAGCGCGCCGGTCCCCTTACCATGAACGATGCGCACGCTGGGCACATGAGCGAGGTAGGCGTCGTCGAGGTATTTATCGAGTTCCGCGAGCACTTCATCTACCGTGCTGCCGATCAGGTTCAGCTCCGCGCTGATGGCGGCGGATTTGGACATGCGCAGATTCCCGCTGCCGGAAGCAGTTCCTCCCGCGCGAAGATCTTCCGCTTCGCCGATGAACTCAAGATCGCTTACCTTGACCTGCGAACGCAGGATGCCCATCTGCACGAAGAGCTCACCCTTCGCGTTCGGCAGAGTGCTGACCGTGCCCTCGAGATTCAGGCTCAGTACGCGCACCCGGTCTCCGATTTGCAGCTTATCCGCTTTGGCTTTCTTTTTCGGAATGGAAGCTTTGCGGCCTGTTCCGCCGGACTGCGCAGCGTCGAGCTTCTGCCGGAGCTTTGTGCGCTCCTGTTCCATTTCCCTCATGGCGCCGCCTGCCTTGCCATATTTATGAAAATTGCGGATCGTCTCGTCGGCGTAGTCCTTGGCTTCCTGCAAAATGGCAGAGGCGCGGATATTCGCGTCCTGGATGATCTTATCCCGTTTCTGGTCAAGGTTTTCCTGACGGCGTTGCAGCTCCTCCCGCAGTACGCGGGCTTCTTCTCTGTCACGCTGAATTTCCATCTTTTCGCGCTCCAGCGTAATGCGGCTTCGCTCAAGCTCGGAAATCATGTCCTCGAAACTTTCGTCCTGGGCGCTGATGTGTTCCCTTGCGTCCTCGATCAGGTGCTCCGGAAGCCCCAGACGCGAAGCGATCGCGAAAGCATTGCTTTTGCCCGGAATACCGATCAGGAGACGATAGGTTGGGCGTAGAGATTCCACGTCAAATTCGCAGCTGGCATTCTCTACATTTTCCGTAGAAAGTGCATAAACCTTCAGCTCACTGTAGTGCGTCGTCGCCATCGTACGGATGCCCTGTCGTTTCAGGTGATCGAGGATTGAGACTGCCAGTGCGGCGCCTTCGGTCGGATCGGTTCCGGCGCCAAGCTCGTCAAAGAGGACGAGGGAATCCGTCTGCGCTTCTTTTAATATGGAGACGATCGTACTCATGTGCGATGAAAAGGTGCTGAGGCTCTGTTCAATGCTCTGCTCATCCCCGATGTCTGCATAGACGTCGCCAAAGACAGCGAGTTCGGAGCCCTCTGAGGCAGGGATATGGAGTCCGGCCTGTCCCATCAGTGTAAAGAGTCCTACGGTCTTCAAAGAGACGGTCTTGCCGCCCGTGTTCGGACCGGTCACAATCAGCAGATGGAAGTCGTCTCCGAGGCGTACCGAGATGGGGACCGCTTTTCTGGGATCAAGCAGCGGATGGCGGCCGTTTCGGATGGAGAGACGGCGCTCGTCATTAAAAACGGGGCGCACTGCGTCCATATCTTTCGCAAGCATCGCACGGGCGAAGATGAAGTCCAGCTCGACCAGCAGATCGTAGTCGCCGGAGATCTCGTCCGCCCAGGCGGCTGTCTTTTCGCTTAAGACCGCAAGGATCCGCTCAATCTCCTGCTGCTCTTTCAGCAGCAACTCCCGGAACTCATTATTCAGACGGACCACCGCCATCGGTTCGATGAACAGTGTGGAGCCGGTAGAACTCTGGTCGTGGATGACGCCCTGCACCTGTCCGCGGTATTTGGCCTTGACCGGCAGACAGTAGCGTCCGTCCCGCATCGTGATCACCAGATCCTGAAGATAGCTGCGCGCAGAACCATTTATCATGGAGTTCAGCGTATTGTGCACGCGGTCGTTCATCTGACGCATCGAGCGGCGCAGCTGCAGAAGCGTGCTGCTGGCATCGTCTGCCATCTCATCGTCTGAGAGGATGCAGCGACGAATCTCAGTGGCCAGTCCGGGAAGCGGGTCCAGAAATCCGAAGGACTCATCGAGAGAATCCGCCGGCTCTCCGTCGTCTTCCCGTATGCCATAGCGGCGCACCTTGTCTGCCGTCTCGAGGAGGGACAGGATACGGCGCAGTTCCCCCATGCCCAGCACACCGCCGATCGCAAGACGTTTTATGGAGTCGCGAATATCCCGGATTCCGCCAAAGGAGATGCTTCCCTGCAGGTAAATGCGGTGCAGGGCATCCGCGGTCTGCGTTTGCATCCGCTCGATCTCCCACAGTGAGGAGGATGGAGTAAGGTGCATGCAGAGCTCCTTCGCGCCCGGGGAGGCGGCGTGCTCTGCGAGCATCTTCTGTATTTTATCAAATTCAAGCGTCTTCAAAACTTTCTGATTCATGTCTCAAGTATGAATGATTTCGCCGAAAAAATCAATGCTTTTGTAATTCGGTAGACATTGAAACCGAAAAATGATAAACTGTTTGCGATGAGGCAAAGTGCGCCTGTCCCGATGGAGGAGCCTATGGGGGAAGATAAGAAGGACGAAAACAGCAATTTCTCATTTATGAAGGAGAAAGTCAAGCATAAGCCGGTCTATCAGAATCCGCTGTTTCGAAAAGCAGCTACAGCGGTGATCTGCGGCGTTCTGTTTGCGGTGGCGGCGCTGCTGGTCTGGGCGTTTCTGTTGCCGATGCTCCGGAGTGAGTCTGAGGAAGATGTGGAGCTTCAGCCCATAGAGATTGCGGAGGAAGAAGATGAGGCGTCCGATGAGGCGCAACAATCGGAGACAGAAGATGGGGAACAGCAGGTGGATTCTGAGTCGACCGTTTATATTACGGAGACGATCAGCCTGGAGCTGGAGGATTATGAAAAGCTGTACCAGCAGTTGTCCGTGATTGCGTCCACAGTACAGAAAAGCCTGGTTAATATTTCGGTGGTGTCGGAGAATATGGACTGGTTTGCGGAGACCTTTACGACGCAGAACAGCGTCAGCGGGATGCTGGTTGGGGATAATGGTCTGGAGCTTCTGATCCTGACGGAGTATGACGCGGTCAGTGGCGGCGACGAGTACGTGGTTACTTTCTATGATTATACTACAGCGTCCGCTACGCTGAAAAAATATGACCGGAATACGGGACTTGCCGCAATCAGTGTCAATCTCAGCGATATCTCGGATTCCACGAAGGAGATCATTACTTACGCGGAGCTTGGCTCTTCGAAGTCGGTTCGGAGCGGTCAGTCGGTACTTGCGGTGGGAAATCCGCTGGGAAGCTATGGATCCGTGCTCTCCGGAAGCCTGACCTCTGTTACGCAGACGGCTTCCCTTTATGATGGGAGTTACAATATCCTGACTACGGATATAGCGAAAGCGGACGGCGGCAGCGGCGTGCTGATCAACTGGAGTGGAGAGATCGTCGGGCTGATTCAGGAGAGTTGCGAGGTGAACGCCCAGACGGATACGATTCAGGCTTACGGTATTTCCGATATGAAGGATATCATTGAGCATCTGTCAAACAGTCAGGATATTGTATATATGGGGATTATCGGGGCGGATGTGACGACATCCGTATCGGAGTCGGAGAATATCCCTGTTGGCGTCTATGTGTCTGAGGTGGGGATGGATTCCCCGGCCTTCCGGGCGGGAATTCAGCCCGGTGACATTATTGTCTCCATGAGTGGACAGACAGTGACAAATTTGAGTGATATAAAGTCGATCCTGTTGAAATGTTCTAACGACCAGACGATCCAGGTGGTCTGCAAGCGTCTGGAAAAGACGGAGTATCAGGATCTGGAGCTGACCGTAGATCTGAAGATTTTGCAGTAGCAGTTCAGAGCAGCAGCGAAGTGAAAAGGTGCTGGGCCTCTGTGGCCTGCTGTTCTGAACGTGACATTATACAATGATAACAGGGAGAGAAGAGAAAATGAAATATATTGAGTCGCTCCGCGAAGGGGAGCGTGTTTCCGGTATTTATCTTTGCAAATCGCGCCAGAGCGCGTTGACCAAGTCCGGAAAAGCCTACGAAAACGTGGTTTTTCAGGATAAGACAGGAGTCGCGGACGGGAAAATCTGGGATCCGAATTCACAGGGCATCGCGGATTTTGCCGCGCTGGACTATGTAGATATCGTGGCGGATGTGACGAGCTTTCAGGGGCAGCTGCAGCTGAATGTAAAGCGGGTGCGCAAGGCGAAAGAAGGCGAGTATAATCCGGTCGACTATGTGCCGGTCAGCAGTAAAGATATTGACGTCATGTATCAGGAGCTGCTGGGTTATGTGCGACAGGTGAAGAATCCCTATCTGTCAAAGCTTCTGAACGATATCTTTGTGGATGACCGGGAATTTGTCCGCGCCTTCCGTTTCAGCAGTGCGGCCAAGACCGTGCATCATGGCTTTGTAGGAGGGCTTCTGGAGCACACCTTAAGCGTCACGAAGCTCTGCGAGTATTATGTGAATCATTATCCGATGCTGGATGCCGATCTTCTGTACACGGCGGCGATGTGCCACGATATCGGGAAGGTGAGTGAGCTCTCGGCTTTCCCGGAAAATGATTATACCGACGAGGGACAGCTGCTCGGCCATATTATGATCGGCGCGGAGATGGTGGGGGAGCGCATCCGGAAGATTCCCGGTTTTCCGGTGAAGCTCGCAAATGAGCTCAAGCACTGTATTCTGGCACATCACGGAGAGCTGGAGTACGGCTCGCCGAAGAAGCCGGCGCTGCTGGAGGCGGTGGCGCTGAATTTCGCGGACAACACGGATGCGCATCTGGAGACGATGATTGAGGCGCTGCAGGCGGCCGGGGATAAGACGGGGTGGCTCGGCTACAACCGGTTCTTTGAGTCGAACATCCGCAGGACGGGGAAGTGAGGGGTGGCCTCCGTTTCTTTTCTACAAAGGGACGCGTAACCCGGGCGGTATATAAATTTGGACCCGCTCGCGCTTAGTGGGAGGACGTAGCGGTTCTAACCTCAGCCGGCGCCTGACGGCTTGGCTTCGCTAAGAACCGACGCCTCCCAATGGTCCGATTTATATACTGGCTCGGGTTACGCTACACTATGCAAAGAGGACGATATGAAAAAAGACGACTTGATCACTTTAAAAATAGAAGATATGGGGACAGATGGCGAGGGTATCGGCAAGGCGGATGGCTTCGCTATTTTTGTGAAGGATGCTGTGAAGGGCGATCTCGTTGAGGCGAAGGTCATGAAGATGAAGAAGCAGTACGGCTTCGCGCGTCTGATGCGGGTGCTTGAGCCTTCACCGTTGCGGGTCGAGCCGCGCTGTCCGCATGCGAGGCGCTGCGGGGGCTGTCAGCTGCAGGCGATGAGTTATGCGGCGCAGCTGGATTTTAAGGCAGATAAGGTCTGGAACAATCTGCGGCGCATCGGCGGCCTGACGGATCTGGAAAGGCCTCAGATTATGGGGATGGAGGATCCCTGGCGCTACCGCAATAAGGCGCAGTTCCCGTTCGGCACGGATCGCGAGGGGCGCATCGTGACCGGCTTTTACGCGGCGCGCAGCCATACGATCATTCCCTGCACGGAGTGCCTGATCGGGGTGGAGGAGAACCATCCGATTCTGGAAAAGATTCTTTCCCATATGGAGAAATATAGCATTCCAGCTTATGATGAGCAGAGTGGGGAGGGGCTCCTGCGTCATGTGCTGATCCGCAAGGGCTTTTCGACTGGGGAGCTCATGGTCTGCCTGATTCTGAACGGGAGAAGGTTTCCGGCGATGGGGGAGCTGGTCGTCTCGCTGTGCGAGCTGCCGGGGATGACGGGCATTTCCGTGAATGTCAATATGCAGAATACGAATGTGATCATGGGTGCGGAGACGGTTCCGGTCTGGGGGCAGGCTTATATTACGGACACGATCGGCGATATTCACTATCAGATCTCGCCGCGTTCTTTCTATCAGGTCAATCCCGTGCAGACGGAGAAGCTCTACCGGACCGCGTTGGAATTTGCCGATCTTAAGGGGAATGAGACGGTCTGGGATCTCTACTGCGGCATCGGTACGATTTCTCTGTTCCTTGCGCAGAAGGCGGGAAAAGTCTATGGTGTGGAGGTCGTACCGGAGGCCATCGCCGACGCACGCCGCAACGCGAAATTAAACGGGATAAGCAATGTGGAATTTTTCGTTGGAAAGGCGGAGGAAGTCTTGCCTGAAAAATATAAGCGCGAGGGCATCCATGCGGATGTGATCGTCGTCGACCCGCCGCGGAAGGGCTGTGATGAAGCCGCGCTCGAAACGATGGCGAAGATGCAGCCGGAGAGGATCGTGTACGTGAGCTGTGACAGCGCGACGCTTGCGCGGGACGTGAAGAGGCTCGGGGAGCTGGGCTATGAGGTGAGGAA
>JAJPZP010000089.1:21036-21302 GCA_021204285.1 Lachnospiraceae bacterium
AAGTAAGGGCCTGCGATATGTTCCCGCAGGGAGTGGCGGTGGAGACAGTCGCTCTCTTAACGAAATCAGGCGAAGCTTATAAATGAGGAGCGAATTCGCGCATGCTATCCAAAGTGTTCCACCTGTAAGAAAGCACGGAAGTCTTTATAAGGAAATGCAGCTCAAGGACAGGCTTCCTGTGATGAGTGGGGATGAACAGCTAAAGCTGCTCGCCACTAACGGGATGCTGGTAAAGCGGCCATTGCTTATTGATGGAGACATTGTAC
>JAJPZP010000105.1 GCA_021204285.1 Lachnospiraceae bacterium
TGCTCCGATACTGTGTTTGAGGAGCTCCGCCCCTGTGTATATGATCTCTGATGGTGGGTATAAGTGCCAATGAGCTTTGAAAAATACTGCTGGCTGTCTGCGTCCGAGGCGTTCAGGATCACCTTATAGGAACAGTTGTCCACCATGACTTTACGGTTGTCACTGCCATACAGCGCGTCAAGCTGGCTTATGGACTGGGTGAGCAGCATAATCGTCACTTTCTTCGAGCGCAGGGTGGCAAGCCCGTTTATGAGCTTGTCGTACCTTCCGAGGCGGGAGAACTCGTCAAGGAGAAAGAGGACGGGGGCTGTCTCATTGTCCCCCAGCTGTTCAAACCATCTCAGAAACTGGCTTATGATAAGCTGCAGAAGCTCACGGTATACATCCAGCTTGTGTTCCGGGATGCAGATGAAAATGCGCTCCCCATGAAGGAGCATTTCGGGGGACATCAGCGGCCGCCTGCCCAGAGCATCCATTATATCCCTGTCGGTGGCACAGACGGAAATCCCGTTTGATACGCCGCCGAGGATACCGCCCAGTGTTTCCACCGCCATGTCGTAAAAGTCCGACATCGTGGACGTGGCGAACGTGTAGCCGCTTTCCTGTATACGGGTGAGCAGATCATGGGAGGGCAGGCTGTATATGGTCCGGCAGGCTTCTGCAAAGCTCTGCTTCATGTAGTAGCAGTAAGCGAGTGCTCCTGTGAGGTATCGCTGCTGGCTCATAACCCAGAAATCATTTGGATTTTTGGGATTTGTGGGGATCAGGGAGTAGGCGATCTCACGGATGCCCGCCTCTGGCCTGTCCCTGTCAAGAAACCAGAATGGATCATATCCGAGGCTTTCAGGGCTGCCAGGGCGGAAGACGTGGACGGCAGAATCTGTCCGGCTCTTTCTTTGCAGTTCGCCGCCGTCTTTAATGTCTATGGCAAGTACGCCCCCGGTGTATCGGTTCAGTGTGGGGATAGCGATACAGCTTGACTTGCCTGATCCTGATCCGCCGAGAACAAGGACATGGCCGTCTTTATTCATGGGTTTCCCGATCGTCTTGCCGTCCTTTTCTCCAAAGAGTACGCCTGATCCTTGCAGGTACAGGTCTTTGACTGCCGGAGGGTCTTTTTGTATCTGCTCCTGATAACGGCGGGTGACGTTCTTCATATCAAGCGTGTTGAACGTGTCAGCGGGTGAGAAGCTGCGTTTCCCTATGAGGTACAGGTTCAGGTTTCCGACAGACACGAAAGCAGGGACAAGGAGATAAGCCCACCAATAAGCAGACAGCGGAAGCCCTGCACAATATAGTAACAGCCATAACCAGCAGCCGGAGAAAAAGACGGCGTTTTTTATCGCCGTCAGTATGCGCGCTGCGGTATCATGTATACACCGATTTGTATCATCCTTTTGCTCCGGCTCATTGCGCCGCCTTTGCGCGTTAAGCTCCGCGATTTCTCCTGACGGTTCTACTGTAAGGTCGGCCGGCGGTTCCTCTTTGATCTGTCCCGTCCAGATGCCGGATTTATAGCTGCTGTACTGATGAAATCTTTCTTCACTCAGGCTCATAGATGGATCGTCTTCTTTCTGCAGGCGTTCATGTCGTGTCCTGACAGATCGGCACAAGCCCGAATTTGTCACAGGCGAGTGAGAGGTTCTGTGACAAGTGGTCGTACAGGTACACACTGTCGCTCAGATAATCCTTCGGCTCGACGCACGTCCGATTGACTTCTTCTACCATTTTCTGGAAGAAACGCAAGTCCTGACCGTGATAGGGGAAAAGGAGCACCTCATGCCTTGATGATGGGAGCACGATCATATCTTCATGGCAGGCGTCTTTCCAGCTGCTGCATAAAATCCCTACAGCTCCATTTTGTAATGAGGAATTTGTAAGGACTATAACGTCCCGGACATTGCCCGAACGTAAGTCTGCCTCGATCTGTTCCTGCGCTGCCTGATCAGCTGATTTGAGGTCGGCCAGCTCCGCCGTTGTGTCGGTAAGATATTTCAGAACTATATCACGGTTCATGTTTTCGAGCGCTGCTTCATACAGCCTGTCCGCTGAAAGGCTGTGGTTGACGGTGACAGAATTTTCACCGATGTACGCCACCTTGTTATCTTCCAGTGGGACATAATAGGATGCGGACAGGTCGCCGATGCGGAAAGAGAAGATTCCGTCGTCCCGGTCCGGGTCGAAGTTCTTAAGGGAAAGGCGTACATTTTCATACACCTTTTCCGGGCTGGAAAGGTTATCAAACATCATGTCCATCCCTCCCCTGTATATAGCTCTCCATCTTGTCGAGCAGATGGCGGGAGAAATCAATATCCGCCTGTGTAAATGGTTCGCCGTCCATGAAGCGCTGCTTCATTCCTGTATATGTATCTATGCACCATGACAGCATGGTATCTGTATCAGGCTCCTCAATAATCCCATGCTCGATCAGTTTTTCAATAATCAGGAAGAACCTGTATTCAAGCTCTGTCCTCTCCTTTAAATAAGTATTATCATCCATAGCATTACCTCCTGCTTCTGTTTATTTACTATTAGTATGACAGACAGGTTGTAATACAGATGGAAAAATGCAGCTAATTGTGAGCCAGCCGGAAATGTCACCCCTTGGGCTGGATAAAAGTGCTGTTTTTATGGGTTTTTCATGCCCAACCGCTCAGTATCTGTATATTATAGGAAGGATATAGAAGATAGTATATAAGGGTAGTGTAATAGTTATAAATGTCACCCCTGTTCGGGGGCATTGGGGGTGTGGTTGCTTTCCTCCCAGATTTTCTGGCGATCTCTCCGAATCGTGCGGACGGAGACGTGCCACATTTCGGCAAGCTCTTTCGCGCTCAGATTGGGATAGTTCCTTACATCTTCCTCACGGGCGTTTCGGATTACATCCCCGTCCCGTTCGAGTTTGCGTTTCTCGGCAAGTTTTTTGCTGGCGCGTCGCTGTGTCTTTTCCGTGCCTCTGCCTGCCTCTCCTCTGAGAAATTGGAGTAGGACTGCTCTATATCAAGCGGGGTGAACTGCAAAATCTCCGCGATTGTGACGTTCCTGTAACGGTACTTTGTGGGATTGGCATATACCTTCCTGACGGTGTACAGGGCTTCTTCCTCGAAATCAGGTGTTGTAAACCTGTCTATGAAGTCCAGCGCCTCGTCCAGTGACATGACACGTTTTAAATGCACCGCCATAATCAGAAAGAAGTTGTTCCGGCGGCCTTCTATGTCCCCATGATGGCGATAGTAGAAGTTATTCAGGTCTTTGATGATGTTCCAGTTGCGGGCGCTGCCCGTGAACTGAGTATAATAGAAGAGGCTCTCCTTGAGTACAGGCGGGCCGACAGGAGCGGGATTTGCGGGACGTTGCTTCCCGGTATTGCCTGCGGCGCTGGCTGGTTCCTCTTTGTCAGACTTCGTTTTATCTGTCCGCGCTTTCTTTGAGGGCTTGGGGACGTTCTTGACGGCCGCCGTCTTGCCAGATCCGTTTTCGGACTGTCTGGCAGCCTTGTTCCGTTCGCGTGTCTCCCGGCTTT
This sequence comes from Lachnospiraceae bacterium, assembly GCA_021204285.1. Lineage (GTDB taxonomy): Bacteria > Bacillota > Clostridia > Lachnospirales > Lachnospiraceae > Hominiventricola. The sequence goes on from JAJPZP010000105.1 coordinate 3,524, forward strand.
TCCTGTTCCGCTCCTCCTGACACTTATCCATATATGCCTCGATTTCTTCCGGGGATTTTTTGAAGAAATCAAGCCTTTCTATGTCGCGCCGGGCGGAAGTGTTGAGGCGGTAGAGGGCAGTCTTCGCCTCTTTATGCTTTATATTGTAGCTGTAAGGGATGCGCAGAATCCGGCTCTTGTTCCGGCAGGCTTTGTCCGCGCCGAAGTAGGTGATAAGGTAATCTGTGTACAGCCGCCGCTTTGCACTGTCGTCCTCGCGGTGCAGGTTCAGCTCGTCCACCAGATAGTAAAGGTGCAGGCCATGGCCGGAAGTGACGCACCAGTCAGGGAGAAGCTCCTGTGGTAATCTGTATGTATCAGTGAGCCATGAGGCAAGCTGTTCTCCATTCATGCCGGAGAAATCCATCCCCTGCACGTCGTCAATGTCAATAAAGATCGTCCTGACGTGGCGGGCATTACAATCCAGCCGCCAGTCCGTATATGAGGCAGGGCTGTAATAAAGGTTGTAGCTGCAATCTGAAATGAGGCACACTGCATTTATGAGGCTGTCCATGTCCTTATAAGACAGGTTGATACTGTTGAGGTTATCCGATACCATAATCCAGTAAAGCTCCTGCTCATGCTCCGGCAGGATGGAACGTAAAAACTCCGCCGTCTGCGGGTTGTAATGGCTGCTGCTGTCCGTGTACTTGAGCAGCGTCTGAATGTCGATACTTAACCAGTTTTTATCCGTGAAATCGTTGTAAGCGATGCCTGTTATATCTTCGTATTCTGTGATGATGTCCTTCCATTTACTCATGTTGGTTGTCTCCTTTGAAATTTGTATTACACTGTTAGTATGATGCGATGGGAGAAAAAAGAAAGAAAAAAATGAAAAAATTCATGTGGAGATGGGGGACTTCCAAAACAAAAAATGCCCTTTAATTTTTCCTGTAGGTGTGGTAT
>JAJPZP010000064.1 GCA_021204285.1 Lachnospiraceae bacterium
ACTGTAGAGAGCAGGGAAGTGATGATGTGAAGAGATGGACAGTATATACAGCGCTGCTTGTGAGTGCCGTTCTGCTGGCGGGCTGCGGCAAAAAGGAGACAGGGTCTGAGCTCCTGACGGAGACGCAGGGCACAGTGGAAGTGACAGAGGAGCCGGTGGAACCGGTGGTTACGGAGACCTCGGAGGGGATCGCCCTGCATATCTACTGCGGAGACGAGCTGGCGGAAAATATCGTGCAGACGACGGTCTATGTGGAGACAGTGGATGAGCAGACGGTCATGGAACAGCTTCTCCTGGCTCTGGAGATCAGTGAGGACGTGGCGCTTGACAGCATTTCCTTCGGTACCAATCCGGGCGGGGACAGGGTGGTCATGCTGGATTTCAATCAGACCTTTGCGGATTACGTGAAGAAGCTGAGTTCCGCCGGTGAGAATATTGTGATGGGCAGCGTGACCAATACCTTTCTGGACTGCTACCAGTGCGAGCTTCTGCTGGTGACGGTTGAGGGAAAGGTGCTGGAGACGAATTACAATGTCTATGAGGAGTATCTGGAGTATTATCCCTATGTGGAGTCCGCTTACCGTGTGGTGACGGAGCTTCTGGAGACGGAGGATGGCGTGTCGATTTCCTGCCCGCAGATCGAGGGCCTGGGAGATGGAGCGATTCAGGAAAAATGGAATGCGATCATGCTGTCGAACGAGCAGATGGCCGTGGAAGACTGGAGCGGCGGCGGTACCTACACGGTCACCTACACGCTGAAGACCATGACGGCGGATACGCTCTCGATTCTGATGGACGGCGTATTTTCCGACGGCACTTACGATGCGCAGACATTCAAGTACACCTACAATATCGATCTGAATACCGGAGAGAGCATCCGGCTTGCGGATCATGTGGATGTGGAGCTCCTGGCGGAAAATATGTTTGAGGGCAAGGGCTATTATGTGGATGAGGCACTCGCCCCGTATTTTCTGGAAAGAATCCAGAGTATCTACGAGAGCCCGGACAGCCTTGCACGGTCGCTGGAGGGTTATGACTACGCGGAGGATGGGAGCGATCCCTATGGCTATTCTTATCTGGAGAATGGAAAGGTCTGGCTCTGCATGGAGGTGCCGCACTCGATGGGCGACTATATTGAGATCGAGCTTGACGCACAGTGAATATCGGTGCTATACTTTCTCTTAGTTATGGAAAAAGGAGATACAACCGATGAGTCAGGAAAAGGTAGATCGCTATAAAGAACAGAAAAGGAATCGGAAGGCTATTGCGGCCAGAAAGAAGAGAAATTCGCTGATTGCGCGCTGCTGCGCGGGCGTTATCACGCTGGTCTTTGTCGGCTGGCTCGGCTACTCGGCAGTGGATTCCTATCAGACGAAGCAGAACAGTGTTCCGATCGAGGCGGACGTCACGGCACTGGACGACTATCTCAGCGAATACGGCGTGACGGATTGATGTGAGAAAAAATGAGGGCGTTCCCGAACGGACGGGAACGCCCATTTTCTTGCATCGTTTTATTTCGCGGCATCCTGCTCTTTTACTGCGGCGAGCATCTGCGCGCGCACCTTCAGCGGCAGGCCGAACAGCGTGATGAAGCCGCTCGCGTCGTGGTGATCGTACTGATCGCCGGTCGTGAAGGAGGCCAGGGACTCGCTGTAGAGGCTGTAGGGGGAGGTGGTGCCCGCCTTGATGATGTTGCCCTTGTAGAGACGGAATTTCACTTCACCGGTCACATACTCCTGTGTGCTGGTCACGAAAGCGCGGACGGCGTCGCACAGCGGCGTGAACCATTTTCCCTCGTATACGATCTGGGCCAGCTTGTTGCCCATATCCTTCTTGGTCTCCATCGTGGCGCGGTCGAGCACGCGCGCCTCGAGCGGCGCATGCGCTTCCATCAGGATCGTTCCTCCCGGGGTCTCGTAGACGCCGCGGGATTTCATGCCGACAACGCGGTTCTCGACGATATCGACGATGCCGACGCCGTGCTTGCCGCCCAGTCTGTTCAGCTCACGGATGATGTCGGCGACCTTCATCTTCTTTCCGTTGATCGAGGTCGGCACGCCCTTCTCAAAGGTCATCGTCACCAGCTCCGGCTCGTCGGGAGCCTTCTCCGGGGTCACGCCGAGCACAAGCATATGGTCGTAATTCGGCTCATTGGCCGGATCCTCGAGCTCGAGGCCCTCATGACTGATGTGCCAGAGGTTGCGGTCACGGCTGTAGCTCTGGCTGTGGTCGAAGGGCAGGTCGATGCCGTGCTGCCTGCAGTATTCGATCTCGTCCTCGCGGGACTGCATCTTCCAGACGTCCGTCATTCTCCACGGAGCGATGATCCTGATATCGGGAGCCAGTGCCTTGATGCCGAGCTCAAAACGGATCTGGTCGTTGCCCTTGCCGGTCGCGCCGTGGCAGATCGCGGTCGCGCCTTCCTTGCGGGCGATCTCCACGAGCCGTTTCGCGATCGCCGGGCGGGCCATCGAGGTGCCGAGCAGGTATTTATTCTCATATACGGCTCCGGCCTGCACGCAGGGCATGATGTAATTCTCCGCGAAATCGTCGTTGATATCTTCGATGTATAATTTCGTCGCGCCGGAGAGCTTCGCGCGCTCCTCCAGACCGTCCAGCTCATTTCCCTGACCGCAGTCGATGCAGCAGCAGACGACGTCGTAATCAAAGGTTTCCTTCAGCCACGGGATGATGGCGGTCGTGTCGAGTCCGCCGGAATAGGCCAGAATTACTTTTTCCTTCATAATGAGATTCCTCCTCAGATGTGTATGTAATGATACTGTGGATTTCCGCAAAGCATACATCCGACCACAAAAACCGTCGTGCGGAAGCGCTCCCGAAATCCCGATGCTCTTACTATACAACAATAGAAAACTGATTGCAAGTGAAAGATTATACATAAATTTCGAATTTTTGTAAAATATGGTTGCATAAATTGAATAAAGAATGTATAATTATGCAATGCCGCGGCGGGAAATTCTACTTTACTTTCTATTTTAATTGGTTTATGATAGGAAAGTTCCGGAAAAGGGGCAGGATTGAGAGGTAGGAAGAAGTGATAAAAGCAGGAATTATCGGGGCGACCGGTTATGCCGGAGCGGAGCTGGTGCGGCTGCTGCTCGGGCACAGGGATGTGGAGATCGCGTGGTACGGTTCCCGGAGCTATGTGGATAAAGCCTACGCGTCGGTCTATCAGAACATGTTTCAGCTGGTGGATGCGAAATGTCTGGACGACAATATGGCGGCGATGGCGGACGCGGTGGACGTGATCTTCACGGCGACGCCGCAGGGCCTGTGCGCCTCCCTCGTGAACGAGGATATTTTAAATAAGGTAAAGATCATCGACTTAAGCGCGGACTTCCGGATCAAGGACGTGTCGGTCTATGAGAAATGGTACGGCATCGGGCACAAGGCTCCGCAGTACATCGGCGAGGCCGTCTACGGACTCTGCGAGGTTAACCGCGAGGCCGTGAAGAAAGCGCGTCTGATCGCGAATCCCGGCTGCTACCCGACCTGCAGTTTCCTCAGCGTGTACCCCTGTGTGAAGGAGGGGCTGATCGACCCGAATACGCTCATCATTGACGCGAAGTCCGGCACTTCCGGCGCGGGCCGCGGGGCGAAGGTGGACAACCTCTTCTGCGAGGTCAATGAGAATATCAAGGCTTATGGGGTGGCTTCCCACCGGCACACGCCGGAGATCGAGGAGCAGCTCTCCTACGCGGTGGGCGAGCCGGTGGTGATCAGCTTCACGCCGCATCTCGTGCCGATGCAGAGAGGCATTCTCGTGACGGCCTATGCGTCATTGAAAAAGGACGTTTCCTATGAGGATGTAAAGGCTGTTTATGATAAATATTATGGAAATGAATTTTTCGTCCGCGTGCTGGATGAGGGCGTCTGCCCGCAGACCCGCTGGGTGGAGGGCAGTAATTTTGTGGACGTGAACTTTAAGATTGATCCGCGGACGAAGCGCATCGTCATGATGGGCGCGATGGACAATCTGGTCAAGGGCGCGGCCGGCCAGGCGGTGCAGAACATGAACCTGCTGTTCGGCTTCGACGAGGCCGAGGGGCTGCGCATGCCGCCGCTGTTCCCGTAGTATGGTATCTTAGTCATAGTTTATTTCGACCAGATTTCGCATGAAGAGTGGAAGAAGGCGGAAAAGCCCTATGGATTTCGACTGGTTTAGATTTGGCGCAGGGAGAGGGTGTTAGAATGGATATCCGTGTGATGACCATAGATGATTACGATAAATTATACGGACTCTGGAGGACGATCCGCGGCTTCGGCATCCGCAGTATCGACGATTCCCGCGAGGGCGTGGAGCGCTTTCTCAGAAGGAACCCGACGACGAGCGTCACGGCCTGGGAGGGTGATCTGCTGATCGGCGCGATTCTCTGCGGACACGACGGCAGACGGAGCTGCTTTTATCACGTGTGCGTGCGCAAGGGTTACCGCCGCCG
>JAJPZP010000240.1 GCA_021204285.1 Lachnospiraceae bacterium
TCTGAATCCCATCTAGGACCTGGAGCGTCTGATCGTGCGTATCTGTTACCAGTCGGGAAATGCGCGGGATCTGATCGCGTTCAAGACTTCGCTGGAAATGCTGACGCCTATCCGCACGCTGCTTTCGGAGTTGAAATCGCCGCTTCTGCAGGAAATTCTGGAGGAGCTTGATCCACTCACGGATCTCTACGAGCTGCTTGTCAGGTCCATTCTTGAAGATGCGCCGTTCTCAGTTGGCTAAGGTACTATGAACAAGGTCGGCTACAACGAGGACGTGGACAAATACCGCAGCGCGCGCACGGAAGGGAAATCCTGGCTGGCCGATGTTGAGACGCGTGAGCGGGAACGCACCGGCATCAAGAATCTGCGCGTGAAATATAACAAAGTCTTCGGCTATTACCTGGAAGTGACGAACTCCTTCAAGAATCTCGTGCCAGACGACTATATCCGCAAGCAGACGCTGACGAACGCCGAGCGCTACATCACGCCGGAGCTGAAGGAGCTGGAGGACACGATTCTCGGGGCGGAGGAGAAGCTGACGGCGCTCGAATATCAGCTCTTCTCGGAAGTGCGCGACCACATTGGCTCCCAGGTGCTGCGCATCCAGCGGACAGCGAAAGCCGTGGCGCGGCTGGACGTCTTCACTTCGCTTGCCTGGGTGGCGGAAAAGAATCACTATGTTCGCCCGAAGATCAACAAGCGTGGCGTCATCGATATCCGCGGCGGCCGTCATCCGGTCGTGGAGTGTATGCTACCCGGAAATTTATTTATTGCAAATGATACTTATCTCGACAACGGCGCGAACCGCGTCTCGATCATCACCGGTCCGAATATGGCGGGCAAATCCACCTACATGCGGCAGACAGCGCTGATTGTGCTCATGGCCCAGCTCGGCAGCTTCGTCCCGGCGGACAGCGCGGACATCGGCATTGTGGACCGTATTTTCACGCGTGTCGGGGCCTCCGACGACCTGGCGAGCGGGCAGAGTACCTTCATGGTGGAGATGAACGAGGTGTCGAATATCCTGCGGAACGCCACACCGGACAGCCTGCTGATTCTCGACGAGATCGGGCGCGGGACGAGCATCTTCGACGGCCTCGCGATCGCCTGGGCGGTCATCGAGCACATCGCGGACAAGCGCCTGCTCGGCGCAAAGACACTCTTCGCGACGCACTACCATGAGCTGACGGAACTCGAAGGCACGATGGACGGCGTCAACAACTATTGCATTGCGGTCAAGGAGAAGGGCGACGATATCGTATTTCTCCGGAAGATCGTCAAGGGCGGCGCCGACAAATCCTATGGTATCCAGGTCGCGAAGCTGGCCGGCGTACCGGAGGGCGTTATCGCAAGGGCAAAGGAGCTCGTGGAGGAGCTGAGCCAGGCGGACATTTCCGTGCGGGCGAAGGAGATCGCAGAGGAGCGCCGGACGAAGGCGAAAGCGAAGAGTAAGACAAAAAAATATGACGAGGTGGATCTTGAGCAGATTTCCCTCTTTGACACGGTGAAGGATGACGACGTGGTGCGTGAGCTGACGGAGCTCGATATCACGAACATGACGCCGATGGATGCCATGAACACTCTTTATCGTCTGCAAAATAAGCTGAAGAACAGGTGGTGAGCGGATGGGCAGGATCGCGGTGCTGGACCAGCAGACCATCGATAAGATCGCGGCGGGCGAGGTCGTTGAGCGGCCGGCTTCCGTCGTAAAGGAGCTGGTGGAGAACGCCATCGACGCGGGCGCTACGCAGGTGGCTGTGGAAGTGCGCGACGGCGGCGTCGGTTATCTGAGGATTACGGACAATGGCAGCGGAATCGAGAAGGAGGACATTCCTCTTGCTTTCCTGCGCCATTCGACGAGCAAAATCCGGAGCGCAGACGATTTGTCCGGCGTCTCCTCGCTCGGCTTTCGCGGGGAGGCGCTCTCGAGCATTGCCGCGGTGGCGATGGTGGAACTCGTCACGAAGACGCGGGACAGTGTGACAGGCAGCCGCTGCTGCATCGAGGGCGGCGTGCAGAAGAGCCTGGAGGACGCGGGCGCGCCGGACGGGACGACCTTTATCATCCGCAATCTTTTTTACAATACGCCTGCGCGGAAGAAATTTCTCAAAAGTCCGATGAGCGAGGCCTTGGCAATCCATGAGCTGATGATGCATCTGAGTCTTTCCCATCCGGAGGTCTCGTTCCGGGTCATGATCGAGGGGCAGGAGCGCATTCACACCGCCGGAAATGGCAGCCGGAAGGACGTGATCTACCACATTTATGGCCGGGAGACAGCCATGCGGCTGATCGAGGTGGACCGCGAGGAGGGACCGCTGAGGGTGAGCGGTTATATCGGGAAACCGGAGATTTCCCGCGGAAACCGCAATTATGAAAATTATTTTGTCAACGGGCGCTATGTGAAGAGCAATATTAGCGCAAAGGGCGTTGAAGACGGCTACCGGACCTTCATGATGCAGCACCGCTATCCCTTCGTGTGCCTGGATATCCGGCTCGACGGAAAGCTTCTCGATGTCAATGTGCATCCGAGCAAGATGGAGCTGCGCTTCAGCAATCAAAACCTGGTCTATGATTTCCTGCTGCGGACCGTGAAGGACGCGCTGTCCGGGCGCGAACTGATCCCGGAAGTGAGGCTCGATGAGCCGGGCAGAACGCGGCGCGGCGCGGCGATGACAGGAGAGGAGCAGGGAAGCTCTGGAATTCGGGGAGAGCATGAGGCACAAAACAATTCGGAAGGTATGTCCGGAGTCAGGCGGAAGGAAGCTACGCCTGACAATACTCCTACGGAAAAACGTTGGCGCATACCGGAACCTACGGGGAAGCCCGTGGAACCTCGGGATAAGAATCTCGATTATTTCATGGAGCAGATGCGGAGGCGGGTGGAGGAGAGGCACCGGCAGGAGACGGCCGAGTCCGGCATGGAAATGCCAGACCAGACCAGAATGGGGCGAGAGGATTTTCTCCGGGAAAGTAATGGTTACGGAGCCTCCGTCCAGACAGGTGAGCCGCAGCAGCTCGATCTTTTCGACGGTAAGCTGCTTTCCAAAGAGGCCGCCGTGCAGCATGTAATCATCGGCCAGCTCTTTGACACCTACTGGCTCGTGCAGTATGCGGACAAGCTCTACATCATTGACCAGCATGCGGCCCATGAGAAGGTGCTCTATGAGCGCTTTATGAAGGAACTCTCGGAGAGGAAGGTCGATTCTCAGCTTCTCTCGCCGCCCGTCATCCTGAACCTCAGCATGCAGGAAGAGCAGCTTTACCTGAAATTTCGACAGAGTTTCACAGACATGGGCTTTGAGATTGACGAATTCGGCGATCATGCCTATGCGGTCCGGGCTGTGCCTTCTAATCTGCCGGGTATTGCCAGGCAGGACATCCTGATGGAATTGCTTGACAGTCTTTCAGACGTCACCGGCAGCGGGACGAGCGAATCGCTGCTCGACAAGATGGCCTCCATGGCCTGCAAGGCCGCGGTAAAGGGAAATCATCGCATGTCCCATAAGGAAGCGGAAGCGTTGATCGACGAGCTCCTGAGCCTGGAAAATCCCTACAACTGTCCGCATGGCAGGCCGACAATCATTTCCATGAGCCGATACGAGCTGGAAAAGAAATTCAAGCGGATCGTATAGATCCGTCTGAATGAAAAAGGAATAGTGGGACAAAGACATGAGCATGGATGAAAATTTTAAGGATGAAAAAAAAACAAACAGGGAAAAGCAGCCAGTCCGTCGGGAAAGAATCGAATCTGGTCTGACGGAATTTCCGATCTGCGAATATGCGTTCATTGACCCTGCAGATTTGAGCTTTTCAGACAGGGTTCGCTGGGTCTGTGAGCATGAGTGCGAGCGCTACAATACCTCCTGGGTCTGTCCGCCGGCAGTGGGCACGGTAGAAGAGTGCCGCGCGCGCTGCGGCCACTTTACGGAAGGGTTTATCTTCACGACTGTGAGCGAGGTCGCGGATATTGAGAATATGGAGGAGACGCTCGCGACGCGCATGGAGCACGAGGAGATCACGCGGCAGATGCGCGATCTGTTTCTTTCACAGAATCCGCAGGAGTTGCTCGTACTCTCCACGGAGTCCTGCGCGATCTGCAGAAAATGCGCCTGGCCGGACGCGCCCTGCCGCCATCCGGAGCGGATGTTCCCCTGTGTGGAGAGTTATGGAATCATAGTGACCGATATTGCGGAAAAATATGGCATCACGTTTCTGAACGGACAGAATGTTGCGACATGGTTTAGTATGTTTCTATATCGCTGAGGCATGGCCCGGACATATTTGTTGTCGGACGTTATGTGAAGAAAATGTGAAAATTGTGAACTTTGCTCTGAAAAATTGACTTTCAGTCTACGAATCCCTTATAATAGAAAATAATATAGTTTGATTTACATAATATTTGCAGCCATATCTTTTATGACCGGACAACGCAGGGA
>JAJPZP010000120.1:0-8171 GCA_021204285.1 Lachnospiraceae bacterium
CCGCACAGCTATCCGGAGGAGAACGACAGAGGGTGTGTCTTGCCAGGGCACTGGCGAATTATCCGGCGCTGTTGCTGGCTGATGAGCCCACAGGAAACCTGTCGCCATCGGAGTCAAGAGAGATCATGGGGCTTTTTGAGCTGATCCACCGGCAGGGAATCACTGTAGTGGCGGCTACTCATGACCGGGAGAATGCGGCGGGGCTTTCATACAGAGAAATCGCTCTGAAAAAGAAGGGAGAACGATATGGAAAGGATGGTGGACCTGAAACTTCAGGCCAGTAATGAAACTCTTTATACGGTGCTGGACGCCATAGAGGCACATCTTGAAAAATGTGGCTGCCCGAAATCCGTGCAGACGGAAATTCTGGTAGCTGTGGAGGAACTCTATGTGAACATTGCCAGTTATGCTTACGGAGATAAAAAAGGCGAAGCGGCTGTGCAGATGGACGTCCTTGGAGATCCGGGGCGCTGCAGGGTGACGCTTATGGATCACGGGATGCCGTACAATCCTCTGGAAAGGGAAGATCCCGACATCACGCTCTCCGCGGAGGAACGGGGGATCGGTGGTCTGGGCATTTATATGGTAAAGCAGACGATGGATCATGTCGAGTATCGTTATGAGAACGGCTGCAATATTCTGACGATCGAGAAGGGTATTGGGGCGGAGGAAAACACATGCGGGTGACCGACAGGCTGATCGAAGACGCGAAGAAACGGGCCAGGAAGCCGGAACCGGAGGACGAGGAGATGGACGAGTACATGGAGCGCAGGCGTCAGTCTTATCTGAATGAAAATAAGGGCGTGTTTGGCGACGGTGCTTTCGACGACTTCAATATACAGAAGAGCGTATTTGACCGGACTGCGATCTTTCGCATGGGAGAGAGGGACGATTTAGGATAAAGGAGAGAGAGGATGGACGCTGGCGAAATTTTTGCAGGGGAGAACAGGGAGCGACCCTTCGCGGGTTACGAAGAATATATGGAATATCTGTTCGGCTGCGTCAACGAGACGATGGATCACTATCTCTCGAGATTGAAGCAGGTTTACGCGACAGGGCAGGGCGGTTATAAGAATGTTTTGTATCCGGATATCGAGATCGCCCATGACACCTGCCGCAATAAGCTGGAACAATTCACGCAGCAGGCTGCGCAGGACGGATCGGAAGAGCCGGCGCAGAAGGACGTTGAAGAACCGGACTGGGGCGGGGAGGATCCGGATCTGCTCGACCTTTTCGCGGATTTTGCGGGCAGCGGCGACTCTGCAGCTTTTCCCGGGAGCGGGAGATCAGAGGAGACGGCGGAGGAAATGATCGCGTACATAAACACCCGGGCGGGGCTTTCTGTCGAACAGGGTATCGCACTGCCCTTCCACGATCTCTGCCGTCGCCTGGATTTCGAGAATTTTACGATCTTCTGCCTGGCGGCGAGCATCCTTGCCTCCACGCAGACAGACTATGCAGGCGTCTTTCAGGTGATCAATGAAAATGGGAACCTCTCCGCGCCAACAATCGAATCTGCGGCGAAGCTTTACTATGGCGGTCGTTTCTCGATCACCGGAGCCTACGGCGACATGTCAGTCTGCCTGGAACAGCTCCTGCCGCTTCTGGATCTGCGCGTGCAGAGCAGTATGCCTTTCTCAACCGTGGTATCTCCGGACAAGAGGGTGATTGACTTCCTTTTCGGAAAGCACCCTTTACGCCTGGATGAAAATTATGTCCGCTTTTTCCAGACGCTCACCGGGGAGGAGGAACTCGATCCGATCATGGCGAACGAGGGTGTGCTGGAGGCCATGGAGATTTCCTATAACGAGGGTGTGCGGATTTTTTCCTACTACGGGGATGAGGGCAGCGGCAGAAAATTTTTTATTAAACATTTCTGTGCGCGCCGCGGCCTGCGGGCGATATCAATCAACTGTAAGAAGCTGTTTGACTATGATTTTTCCTTTGTGGATAAGGCGCTCTGGGCGGTGACGCGCGAGTGCATCCTGACCGGCGCCTGCTGCTGCCTCAGTGACCTGAGCTACCGTGAGGAGGAAAAGGAAAAATTTTTCGGCTACATGGATCTGGCTTTCTCAAAACTCACGCGGCACGGTCTTCTGGTCTTCGCCCTGAGTAAGGAAAAGCTCTCCATGAAGGACATGACAAAGGAAGAGTACACCGAGCTGGAGCTTCCGACGCCTTCCAACCAGGAGCGCGAGGACTGCTGGAACTATTATGCGAAGAATTATGCGCTGGCAGAGGATGTGGATCTCTCCGAGATGGTGACCAAGTTCCTCTTTACGCCGGGAAAGATCCGCTCCGCACTTCATCAGGCGCGAAGTTTCGCCACGATGGATAAGGATCTGAAGATTCCGCGTGCGACGCTCTTCCGGGGCTGCAACAACCAGATGAGCTCGGAGCTGACGCAGAAGGCGACGAAAGTGAAGGCGAATTTCGGTTTTGAGGACATCGTCATGAACCGGGATCAGCGGGAGACACTGGAGCACGCCATCGATCAGATGACCTACCGCAAGCAGGTCTACGACAACTGGAACTATACGAAGAAATACCCCTACGGGCGCGGCCTGTCGATTCTGCTCTTCGGCGCGCCCGGCACCGGCAAATCCATGTGTGCCCAGGTCATCGCCCATGAGCTGAACCTCGAGCTCTACCGGGTGGATCTGTCGAAGGTGATCGATAAATATGTCGGCGAGACCGAGAAGTCGATCTCGATGATTTTCCGGGAGGCAAAGAAGTGCAATGTCGTACTGTTCTTCGACGAGTGCGACACCCTGTTTGCCAAGCGATCTGACGACGGCGGCAGCAATCAGTCTTCCAACAATAATAAGACGGCGCTGCTGTTGCAGGAGGTGGAGGCCTACGACGGGGTATCGGTGCGGGCGACGAATTATAAGCAAAATATCGACCCGGCCTTCTTCCGGCGCATGAAATACATTGTGGAGTTTCAGTTCCCGGACGCGGACACGCGCGAGATGCTCTGGAAGACCACGATCCCGAAGGGGACGCCGCTCGGTGAGGACGTGGACATCCGCTTTCTTGCGGAGAAGTTCGAGTTCGTCGGCGGCAATATTAAGAACTGTATTCTGAATGCGGCTTTTCTGGCCGCCGCGGACGGAGACGGACAGGAAGTCTGCATGAAACATTATCTGCAGGCGATCCGCTATGAGTTTGTGAAGACAGGAAAGGTATTCACCAGATCGGATTTTGAGCCCTATGCCTCACTGATCGGGCTGTAAGGGAAAGGAGGAGCGCATGCCGGAAAGCTATAACAAGGACGCGTATAAGAAGGTTTACCAGTATCCCCAGTGGAGGCAGACCGCGGATGTATATGAGGCGGGTTTCGCGCAGAACCTGCACCGGTCTCCCGTCGTGCAGGACGCCGCGCGCGGCGCGCTGGTCAGACTCAGCAACATGCTGAATGCTTACTATGGGATGCAGGACAAGAGATGGGAATTCTATGCACAGACCGGACGCCGTGAAATGGGAGCCCGGGAGGAGATGGATGCGCTGCGGGAGGTGGCCACCTCCATCTCGAGGACGAAGCCGCAGGTCAACCGGACGCTTCAGGAAGCGCTGCTGCCGGAGCAGGCGGATGCGGCTGCCGGGGTCAACGAGGGTCTTCTGGAGGAGGTGATCAACGGGGAAGGCAGCGTGGATGATCAGATGTCCCTTTTGTATAATGCGGTATCCAATACAGGAGGAACGGATGAACAGCAGGCTTCCCGCAGGAGGACGCTGCAGAATATGCTGCGTGGCATGGGTTCCGACAAAGAGTCCGGGCGGGTGAACCGGATCGCGGAGTTCGCGGGCGATGAGTTTCTGGCACAGGGCTCCAGGGGTCTCTATGATCAGAGCTTTGGCAGGCAGGGGAAAAAGTTAAGATCCTTCTCCGGCCCGAGGCAGTTTGAAAAGGCGGCGCTGGAGAGGGGAAAAAGAAAAGAGGAGAAAGAAAGGGAAGGCCAGAATAAGGGGAATCTTTTTTCCAGGGCTGTCTCTGCTGTCCGCAGAAGGCTGGGCGGATGGGAGAGATCTCCGCAGGAGGAACCCGTGACTGCCCAGGGCATGCTTCGAAGTGCCGGTGCCTCTACCACGACGCTGCGGCTGCTTGGAGCTTATCGCATGCTGGGCGCGGGAAAACGGGACCTTCTCTATTTCCGGCTGGCGCTGATCGCATGGATGGTGCAGGGAAGGCAGAACTCGATGTATGAGATTATGAGAGCTTCCCACAGCGCGGGCCTGAAGGGCAACGAAGATCTCAGTGAGGCCGCGCTTATGTATACGACACTGGATCCGCTGACGGAGCGGGAGCTGCGCGCCTACGCGCCGGACAACCGTTTCCCGCATGAGACGATCTTCCTTACAATGCTCAATGAGGTCAGAAGTGCGAGGCGGGCCCGCCCGCAGGGCCGGTCCGGAGCGGGCGGCAATCTGTTTCAGGGTCTTGTCCCCGGCGGCAGGGCACAGGAGGGAGCCGTCGATTATGACGCGCGTAATTACAACGCCCAGGATATGGCGCTGAATCTTTACACCAGTCCGGCTTACAAGGTCATGAACGCGGGAGCCAGGCTGGAGGATGAAGAAGAGGCGCGCGCCCTGCTGAGGGGAGGATCAAAGGTGTATCTTGGCTCTTCCCGGGAGGAACAGGGCAATGAGGAGTTGATGGATAAGGTATACGATGTCATTCAGGTGGCGTCCCGTCTGACCCAGGATACACTGGCCGAGCGCGGCTCAGAAGCCAGTGACCAGGCAGAAATCCTGCCGGTTGCAGAGGTGCTGACTCCGCTTGGGCCTGTTGCCTATGCCCAGGGCGGCGCTTCCTTTGAAGGACGGGCGGCTTACCGGGGAGTCACATACCGGGGCGGCGGCGTATGGCCGGAGCTGATGGGCGCCGCGGGTTCAACCTTTACCACAAATTCCCTTACCAGCACGTCTCAGCTCGCCACAATTGCGGCCGGATTCTATGATGATGGCAGAGGAGAGAAGGCGATGGTACGTTTCCAGCTGGACGGAAAAGGTTCCGTCCGGATCGCGGATGTGAGCCAGATCCAGGGGGAAGCGGAGGTTCTGGTTCCGGTGGGGACGACGTTCCGTATCGAGCATGAACTTGCGGACGCGTATTACCGACAGGGTTCCGTGAATCAGATCTGGTATCCGGAAGAGATGGACGAGGCGCAGCTGGCGCAGGCGCAGATGCATGAGAACCTGCCACCGGGCTACCAGGGCATGTGGCGAAAGGTCAGGCTGGTGGTTGTAAGGGAGATTTCCGGTCCCGGTGAACAGAGAAATCTGCGGCAGCAGGAAGGACGTCGCAAAAATCAGGCGAAAGCGCAGGAACTCTCAAGATACCGTGCACAGATGAACGCGCGCCGGACGGGTCTGGCAGGTTTATTCGGAGCGGGCAGATAAACGGAAGGAAGCGTAAATGGACAGCGAGAAAAGGGAAGACTACGGTTTTATCGAATATTATTTTTCCGGGACAGAGCCTGGAGCGCCTTTTCGGGACGGGAAAGAGCAGCTTGCCGTCTGGCAGCGCTTTGTGGATCTGCTGTGCATGATCGCCCTGGTGCAGAAGGAGCACAGGTGTCCCTCCGGCCTTGAAAAGATCGGCTGCCTCTTAAGCGATGAGGAGCTGATGAAAACGCTGGAGCCCAGAGAGAGATCTACGTTCCCTGAAAAGAAGCGGGTCAGGGAAATTTTCGACTCACTGATCCGCCGCGGGGAAATGAGTGAGGAAGACGAGACGGTCCTCCCGCTCTGGCAGTTCCTGAATACAGGGCGTCTTAAGCCATTGGAAATCCTGGCCTTCCTGCTGGCGGCCTGTGTGGATCTCAATCGAAAATATGAGAGAATCTTCGGCGTGCTTCAGGAGGATCGTGAGAACGTGGCAAAACCGGTCGTGGGCCTCGCGCATGACCTCGGGGCGCTGTTTCTGAACGAGGAAGAGAATGAGATCGGGATTCTGCTGGACACGGAGTCCTTTTTGAACCGCTATCTTCTGGAGGAGATAAAGGAGGAGCGAGGAATGTCCCGTTTGTCCCGACCGCTGTCCCTCAGGCGTGAGGTCCTGGAAGTCCTGCTCGACTACCCGATTTCCATGGAAGCGCTTGCACGCTGTGGTGAGATCCTGGAGGCGCCAGAGGAGCTGCCGGATCACTTCTGTCACAGGGAACTTTTTGAAAGGCTGACGAATATCTATGCTGCCATGAGCGCCTCCGGGCAGGAGGGGCTGATCCAGCTGGTGGGGGCGGAAGGTTCGGGCCGCCGCTATCTGGTGCGGACATTGGGAACCGTCGCGGCGTCGAACCTCATCAGCCTTCGTCTGAAAGAACTGTTGGAGCTGCCACAGGATCAGGCGTGGGAGATTCTTCATCTGGCGGTCTCCGGGAGCGTTTTTGAACACGCATTGATCTATCTTTGCGGAGCCGATGTGCGTCCCGACCAGATTCCTCTGCTTCAGCAGGTGCTCTCATTTTTGCAAAGCAGAGTAAAGGTGTTGTTTGCCGGCAGCGAAAAGACCTGGCCAGGGGAACTTCATGTTGAAGGAACTCACTGTATACTTACAGTAGAATCTCCGGGAGCGTCGGAGCAGAAATTTTTCTGGCAGGAGTTTGCCGGACGAAATCACGCGGTGCTCGCCGGGGATATTGACCTGACGGAACTGGTGTCCAAATACAATATGACGCCGGGGCGCATTTCCCGCACGGTGAAGAGCGCTGTCATGGAGGCACCTCTTGCGCAGGAGGGATTTCTGCTTTCCAAAGCGTTGCTGGAGGAGCAGATCCGCACCGGGAGCGGCGTCGAGTTCGGAGATTATGCGGTGCGGCTTAAGAGTCCTTTCACCTGGGAGGATCTTCAGGTATCGGAGGAAAGCCGGCAGCTCTTAACGGAGGCCTGCGACCGCGTCCGCTGCCGGAGTGTGGTAGGTGACGAGTTCGGCTTCGGGCGGAAACTGCCTTATGGAAACGGCACTTCGATTGTACTCTACGGGCCTCCGGGAACGGGCAAGACCATGGCTGCTCAGGTGCTTGCGAATGAGCTGGGGCTTGATATTTACCGCATTGATCTTTCCCAGATCGGCAGCAAATATATCGGAGAGACGGAGAAGAATCTGGGAGCAGTCTTTGAGACCGCCCGTGGTTCCAACGCGATCCTGTTTTTTGATGAGGCGGACGCCCTCTTCACAAAGCGGACGGATGTGGCGAGCTCGAACGACCGTTACGCCAACGCGGAGACCGCATACCTGCTGCAGAAAATAGAAGAGTATTCCGGCGTTTCCGTTCTGGCGACCAATGTGATGCAGAATTTTGACAGCGCTTTTAAGCGCCGCATGACCTTTATGATCGCCATTGAGCAGCCGGATGAGGCTGCCAGGCTTCGCCTGTGGAAACAGGTCTTTCCGAAGGAAGCGCCGCTGGAGGAGAATATTGATTTCTCTGTGTTTGCCAGAGTGGCTGAGCTGACGGGAAGCGGTATCAAATCCGCAGCGCTGTCCGCGGCCTATCGCGCAGCGGCAGAAAACAGAAAGATTACCAATGACGACCTGATCCGCGCGGTGGAGGCGGAATACCGGCGCATCGGAAGGATGGGGATCGGCAAGGAGCTCTACGGGGCGATGTATACAGGAAAAGCCGGGGGAACAATGCGTACCGGCTGAACAGGAAAAAGACGGGAAAAGGAGAAAGACGGATGGAGACAGGTTGGATCGGACAGGATAACTTAGCCGGTTTTCGGAATCTTCTGCTGCCGGAGGCGGCGGAGGCACTGGAGAAGGGAGAGCCGCTTGGCGCCCTGGGCCTGACAGAGGAGGGCGTGGCCTGCGGTGCGGCCGCCGCCTGGCTTAGCGGAGAGACGCTGGAGATACGTTCCTTCTATGTAGCGCCGGAATACCGCCGCCGCGGCGGGGGCCGGCTTCTGATGGAGACGTTTCTGCGCTTTGCCGCAAGGCACGGCGCCGCGCTGGAGTTCAGCTATACCGCGACCAGACCGGAGCACGATGCGATCCCGCCATTTCTTGACGTACTGGGTTTTATCCGGATCGATTCGGAGGAAACGATCTATTCTCTGACCGTACGGGAACTGGCGGAGAGTCCCTTTTTCAAAGGAACAAGGCCGGATGCTTCCGCTGTGCTTTCCTTTGAGCAGCTGCCCCCGCGCGCGCTGGAAGCTGCTTA
>JAJPZP010000120.1:8181-21179 GCA_021204285.1 Lachnospiraceae bacterium
AAGGAGGCGGCAGTGGGCGAGAATTATCTCGAGGGCGGACTGACTGGAGGGGATGTGGATGCGCAGACAAGCGTGGCAGTGTTAAATGGCAGAGAGATCCGCTCTTTTATGGCCTTCACCTCTTCGAAACCGGGCAGCCTGTGTCTTGCCTGGGTAAAGGGCGGGACGGCGGAGGATCTGCCGCTTCTGTTCCGCGCGGCCTTTGCCCGGATCTGTGAGAAGTATCCGCCGGAGGCTCAGTTCACGGTACAGGCGGTAAATCCGTCTTCGGTTGCGCTGATCCAGTCAGTCATCCCGGCGGCGGTTCCAGTTTCACATACATGGATTAAGGAAGGCGTGTCCGCAAAAGCGCGGAAGGAGGAGTAAAAATGTGCTACACGGATCAGGAACAGACATTAAATAAAACAAAAAGCGCAGAGCCGGTCAGTATACAGGTGCAGCAGACCGAAACACAGCAGGTGAATACGGCGGCAGCGCCGGGAGCGGAAGTCCTCCTTACGCGGAATGTGGAAACACAGCGCGAGCGTCAGCAGAACGCGACGCTTAACCAGGAGATCCGGCGGGAGCTTTCCGCTGCGCAGGCGCAGGAAGCGGCTGCCGGGACGCCCATACAGGAAGAAAGACCCGCCCAGATGAGCTACAAGCAGCGGCGGCGGGAGAAAAAGAAGGCCGAGGCCGCCAGGAAGGGGAGTCCCGCCGGCAACGCCATATCCTACGATATGCTCACCGCCCTGCAGAGCCGTTCTGAGGAAAAATGCAACGCAGAGGCTCCGCATAAGCAGCGGATTGCCGAGAGCGGAGTGGATAGCAGGGTTTTGCGGGCTTTTACAAAGGGATATCAGCTCAGACGGCGTCGGCCCGCCACGGCGCAGGATGCCGCCAATAAGGCGGCAGACGATCAGTTTTATGCCGACTACTGCTCTAACGATGTGATGAAGCGCAAACCGCATCTGGAGCGCATGGTCACGGAGCTGACGAATATTCATTTCGTTCCGGAGATGTTTACGGAGCGTTATCTGCGTGAGCATATGAAGGAAATGGGCGAGCTGGCGAGCAAAATGCTCTGCATGGATAATGTGATGAACGATCCCATCAACCGTCCATTCTTTGAGAATCTGGATCCTTACCGGAAGGCGGCACTGGACGCCGGATTCCGGAGAATTTTCATTCCTTTCCAGACTGCACTGCTCCAGACCACTGCAAAGTACGGCGTGAATTTCAACAGGAATAAATATTACGGCCATGAGGAGCGGGAACCCATTGAGATGGGCGAGGCCACGGCGGAGGATGCGAAGCGGCTCTACCAGGATTCCATTGGTGGCTACGAGGAAGAACTGGCGAACCTGAAAGAGGAGCAGGCGCAGCGTGTGCGTGACACCGCGGGTGCCTATGCCGCGCGGATGGATGCGGGGGTTGCGCTTCTTCGAAGAATGCAGAATGATCCGCGGCTGGGGCTTCAGCCCGGGGAGGAGTACAGCCCGTTTTTCTCCCGCAGCCATGTGCTGCTGCAGATGGGAGATGAGTTTTATGAACAGAATCTGGAGACAATGCGTACGCTTCTGGAGGTTAAACGTCTGGGGGATGCGAGGCCGTCCCGGGATCTCTATGAGCGTGTGCGCACGCTCGTCGCACCGCGGGTTGAGAAGGTAATGTCCTGTGATGTGGAAGCGCTGGCCTTCCTCACTGACGAGGCGCTCATGCTGCACAGTGCGGAGCTCGGCGAACTTTTTCTCGACAATATGTTTGTCGACGATCTGATGAAGATTCTGCATCCCAGTGCAACCGCGCCGCTTGAAAACAATCCGACTCCGGCGCTCAAGGACGAGCTGACAGAGCCGGGAGGCAGTGAGTTTGCCTATAAACAGAATATGATCCGCGGACTTTTTGAACGCTCCCGGGCGCTCGCTTCCCGTCGTTATATGGAGACGGAGGGAACAACGGAGGGACTGTTCAGCATGGCGGAAAAACAGCGCGGCGTGGAGGAAAATCCACAGCGCTGGGCAGAGGAGCGCCTGGACGTCGGTACCAGGATGGTCGAGGCGAACAGCGAACAGAGAGTGCAGCGCCTGACGCCGGGCACCGAGGCGTTTCAGAAGATGATAACGAGAAATACAGAAAAGATCATGGTCCGCAGATCAATTCTGGATGCGGACAGTCCTCTGATCACTGCGCTTGCAGATTTGCGTGACGAAAAGACTCCGGAGGCCAAAAAGGTGATGAGGCGTCTGAAATATAAAGATTACTATTCCCTCAGAAGCAGCCAGGCGGAGCTGCGTCAGCTGGGAATTGAGGATAACGATATCAGAGAGCCGCTGTTCCGCTCCTTTACCGGGTTTATGGGAACAGAGGCCGCCAGAAAGCTTCTCACGCCGGAGAAAGCACGCGCCATGATCCTGGACCTGGGAGCCGGAGCCGAAATGCACAAGGGGGAATGGCTGAGTGTAAGAATAGAGAATGAAGTGACCATCCAGGAGATGTTGCCCGGCACGCCCGAGGAGGAACTGTTGCCCGCCGCAGAGCAGAACGAGCGCGGCTTTGCCGTCTATCGTGAGGTTATGCGGGCGCAATATGATATGATTTCCCGCAAATACGGGGACGACATGCTGCACCTTGGCTGGCAGGAGATCATACAGCGCCAGGAGGAAATCAAGAAGGACTTCGCAGAAAACCAGACAGAGATCAATCTGCTCACGAAGTACCCGGGATATCTCGATCCGAATGTGCCGGAAGACCTGCTGTTTAGCAACCGGATCATTTATTTTTCCTATGTGGGAGCATTGCTGGACGGTGTAGCCAGCGTCCTGTGTGCGTCCGGCAGTGAGCAGGCGATGAACGAAAATCTGGAGACGAACAGGAGCTTTGAGTACGCGAATCCTGAGGCCATGGCGGCCAAAGAATGGCTTTTGAAGAACGACCCTTCCTTCCACCATGCTGTGGACTGGAGCCAGGGTGTGCGCGTCCCGGAGCAGAACGCGGGATGAGTGATGTGAGGAGACGAAGCGAAAGATGAGCAGAAACCAATGGGAGCTGGAGGCAGAGCACTTCGAGTACGACTGCGAGCGGGCGAAGGAGATCAGCCTTGAAAACCTGCGAAAGCTGATGAAGGATAATCAGAATACGGAGTACGGAAGGGCGCATCACTTTTCCGAAGTGGAGACGGCGGAGGATTACCGGCGTCTGGTCCCGGTCACCGATTATTCGGATTACGCGGATTATGTGGAGCGCATGCGGGCCGGGGAACAGAATCTTCTCACGGTCTATCCACTGCAGCACTTTGTCACGACCTCCGGCAGCGCGGGAAAGCAGAAGTGGATTCCGCTCTCAGATGAAGCGCTTTCCCGTGCACTGGTTCCCCTCTGGTACGCCTGTCACGGCCGCACACCGGGGATTGATGCGGGGCGGCATCTGGTGATGAGTGTATTCCGGACTGAGACCGGGGAGCCGGAACCGGAGACACTCTTGTCCGTCGCGCTCTACCGGGCGCTTTACGAAAGGTGGACAAATGCGCTGGAACGGAGTATTCTGGGAGGAGAGGAGCTGCTCTTTTCGAGGGGGATCGGGGATGTTCCCTATACGAAGCTCTGGCTTGCGTTCTCTTCGCCGGATATGACGGGGATTCAGTCGATCTTTCTCTATGACGCCCTGCTTTTTTTCCGGTATTTTGAGGAAAACTGGGAGAATGTACTTCTGGATGTGCAAAGTCGCAGGATTCCGGAAGAGATCCCGCTCGGAAGGGAGGAACGGCGCGCTCTTCTTGCCCTGCCGGTTCCGGATGAGGCGTGGTTTGAAAGAGTGCGCCGCGAGTGTGAGGCCGGATTTTCCGGCATCGTAAAGCGCCTGTGGAAGAAATTTCAGTGGATCAGCGGAATCGGCGACAGCGCTTTTGTGGCGCAGGAGGCGGTGCTGCGGGATTATCTGGGAGATGTGCCGATCCATTATTTCTCCTACACTGCATCGGAGTGTTTTATCGCGGTAGCCATGGAGCCGGAGCGGCGGGAGTACGTGCTGATCCCCCGCGCCGGGTATTTCGAGTTTCTGCCGTTTGGGGCGGAAGATTCCTGCGCCAGGACGATCAGTGAACTTACGATCGGAGAGGAGTATGAACTTCTCGTAACGAATTTCTCCGGACTCTATCGCTACCGGCTGGGAGACGTGGTGAGGGTGACGGGATTCTGCGGGGAGTCGCCGGTTCTTACGGTCTGCTATCGGAAAAATCAGGCGCTCAACGTGGCCGGGGAGAAGCTGGACATGGGGACGGCGGCGCAGGCGGTGGAGGAATTTTCCGCCCGATCCGGACTGCGCGTCTGTGAGTACAGCTTCTGCGATGATAAAGCCGTGCTTCCGGGTCGCTACCAGTGTTTCCTGGAGACAGTCGGGGATGGAACCGCTGCGGCAACACGGGAGGTCTCTGATTATGATGCCCTGCTGGATGAGATTCTCTGCGGGCTGAGTGACGACTACCGGGACCTTCGGGAGCTCGGCATGATCGGGCGACCGGAATTGTATCTGGTGAGACCGGGGACACACCGGGGATGCCAGGAGCAGTTCCGGAAAAGACAGGCGCACACGAAGCCGCTGCAGTATTTGTCTGATCCGGAGATTATCGCGTATATGAAGGAGAGGATTTTGTAAACCATGTATTCTGATCAGAAGATGCTGAAAAGAATTTATTATAAAGCGTTGTTTCCCAGTATGGTCGCCATACTGGGCGGAACTGTCAACGTATTTTTTGACGGGATCATGGTGGGACAGCGGATGGGGGAGACGGGAATCGCCAGCGTGAACCAGAGCCTTGCCGTCTATCTTCTGCTCTGTATGCTGGGCTCGCTTCTCGCAGCCGGCAGTTCTGTGCTGTCCGCGGCGGCGATGGGCGGAGACAGGCAGCAGGAAGGGCGGGATTACTACTGCATGGCGGTGGAGACGGCATTCTTCGCAGGGCTGGTTCTCTGTGGCGTTGGCTTTGCGTTTTCTGCCCGTCTGGCGCATTTCCTGGGATCGGCTGATACCTGGCAGCTGGTGGAGTCCTACATCCGGATCACATTTCTGGGCGGAACCTTTAAGATTCTGCTGTATGTGCCCTATTATTATCTGCGCCTTGAGGGCAGGACAAAGCAGGCGGCCATCGCCATGACGACGATGACCGTGCTGAATATTGTGCTGGATTATCTTTTCCTTTTTGTGTTTGATCTGGGAATTGCGGGAGCGGCCTGGGCCAGCAATATCGGTACGGCGGTGGCCTGTGTCATGAGCTTTTATTTTCTTGCCGGGAAGAACTCCGGTTTCCGCTTCCGGCCTGTCAGACCGAAGAGAAAGATGCTGCTGGAGGCGATGAGAACGGGAAGTCCGCTGGCGTTGAATAACCTGCTCTCCTCTCTGCGGCTGATCAGTCTGAACAGCATCATGAATATCGCCGGAGGCAGCACGATGGTGGCGGCTTTCGCTATTACGAACAATCTGAATGAGTTTTCCATCTGTGTGCAGAACGGTGTTCCCCAGGCGGGATCCGCCATGCTGGGGATCTACAATGGGGAGCAGGATGTCCCCTCGGTCAGAAAGCTGTTGCGGCTGCAGCTTCGGATGGGAGCCATCTGTGCCTGCATATTCGCAGCCTTTCTTCTCCTCTTCCGGGGGCAGATGGGAGGTCTGTTCGGAACAGAGCTGGACGTACGCTTTCCTGTGGCCTGTCTTGCGGTGGGCATTGTGCTCGGCACACTGAACAGTGTCATGTCCTATTATTATTTTGCAGTCATGAATACGGGCATGGCGAACCTGATCACCGTGCTGCGCGTCTTCGTGGCGCCGGTGCTGACCGCGCGTCTGCTCCAGGGCAGCGGGGCCGGGATCTGGCTGTTCTATGGAATTTCGGAGCTTGCGACGGCACTTCTGTGGACCGGGGCGGCAGCCCTGTATTCCTGGAGGCAAAAAGGGAAGGTGGATCTGTATCTTCTGGATGATACGGCGCTGCGGGAGGGGAAGAGTATCAATTTTACGGTTCCCTGTGACACGGAGGCGATCTGCGGAGCCAGCGAGCGGATCACGGAATTCTGCGAAGCAAGCGGTTTTGATGAGGAACAGACCATGACGATCAGCCTGGCGCTGGAGGAACTGATGGTCATCACGGCGGAGAAGTCCATGGACAATCAGGGCAGTATGGACGTGCGTATTCTGAAACTGCCGGAGGGCGGTATCCTGCGCATCCGTTCGGAGGGACGGCATTACAACCCGCTGGAGCTCGCGGACGACAGCCTGGAATATCTGGGTGTGAATATGATCATGCAGATGGCGAAAAAAACAGAGTATCAGAGCGTGCTGGGGCTGAATACACTTGTTGTGCATATATAGGAGGATAAAAAGATGAAGAAGCATTCAAAGCTGGCGATGAAGATTGTGCTGGGGTTCACGATTCTGGTGGTGCTGCTCTGCGTGGCCTGTACGGGGATCGGCTATGTCCAGTATCGGTCTTACATACAGCATCAGTACAATTAGCGTGCTTAAGAGATTGACGAGGTCTTTCTCGATTACTGAACGGAGGAGACGCTCATCGCATACCTGCGGCTCTCGCAGGCGTACGAGGCGGGCGAGGCCGGCGAGGAGGATGTGGAGGCTGTCGTGCAGTCAGAGGAATATCAGGAGTTTCTCGTGCAGCTCAATCTTTTGCGGGAGAATGTGAATGCGAATGACATCTTTGTGGGCTGGCTCGACATGGATATGTTGTATGCCTATGACGAGGACAACAGCGAGGACTGGACGCCGCTCAACTATGTCTTCGACAGTTACACAGATCCGGAGCTGTGCTATTCCTTCGGAGACAGGAGCGTCTTTAATGCAAAATATCTGGAGGAGGCGGCCGCGATTGTCGAGACGGGCGAGCGCTCGGACAGCTACTTCATTTCTGACGGAATATATGGATACAATACGACTGCCCTGCTGCCGGTACTTGATGGCGATGAGGTGGTTGGACTGATCGGTGTGGAGATTCCCATGTCCACGCTGCAGAGCGCGACGATGGACTACACGGTTCACTCGATCCTGGGCGTGGCTCTGGTGACAGTGATCAGCATTTTTATTTACATGAATTATCTGTATCGCTCCATGGTCGCTCCGATCAATCTGATCGCGCAGGAGGCGAGCCGCTTTGTGCAGGAGGAAAATAAGATTTCGGATCGTCTTGACAAGGTGCACACGAAGGATGAGATCCAGACTCTGAGCGAGACGCTGCTGAAGATGGAGATCGACATCAACCAGTATATCGAGAATCTGACGAAGGTAACGGCGGAGAAGGAGCGGATCGGCGCGGAGCTCAACGTGGCGACACAGATCCAGGCGGATATGCTGCCCAGCATCTTCCCGGCCTTCCCGGAGCGGAATGAATTTGAAATTTTTGCGTCCATGAACCCGGCGAAGGAGGTCGGCGGCGACTTTTACGACTTCTTCCTGGTGGATGAATATCATATGGCGATGGTCATCGCGGACGTCTCCGGTAAGGGAATTCCGGCCGCTCTTTTCATGGTTATCGCGAAGACGCTGATCAAGAACGAGGCGCAGATGGGCCACTCTCCGAAGGAAGTCATGGAGTCCGTGAACAACCAGCTCTGCGAGAACAATGAGGCGGAGATGTTTGTTACGGTCTGGCTGGGAATTCTGCAGCTGTCTACCGGGAAGCTCACTGCGGTCAATGCCGGACATGAATATCCCATGATCAAAAGGGCGGGCGGCAGTTTTGAATTGCTGGACGATTGCCATGGTTTCGTCATGGGCGTCATGGAGGATATGCCGCATGAGGAATATGAACTGCAGCTGCATGCAGGCGACAGTATTTTCGTCTACACGGACGGCGTGCCGGATGCCACGGCTGCCGATGGCGAACAGTTTGGACGGGAGCGCACGCTGGAGGTGCTGAACCGGAAACCGGACGCGGAGCCGGAGGAATTGCTGAAGCACGTGAAAGAAGATCTGGATTCCTTTGTGGGCGAGGCGGAGCAGTTTGATGACATCACGATGCTCGGCATGACTTATCGTTCGCCGGCCGGGCAGCCTTGCGTTTCCTGATTCCGCGTGCTAGAATAGCGGAAGAAAAGTCATGGGAGGTGCAGGCTTGAAGGTATTGCATATTGGAAGAAAAGAAAACATGGAGCGGAACACGGTGAGGACGGACTTCACTGACAGCGTGCAGGTGGTGAGCCTGCCGATGGGGCTTTCGACAGATGAGTACCTTGAGGCCTGCCCGGATGCGGAGGTTATCGTCGCGGACGCGATCGCGCCGGTGCCGGGAGAGCTGATCCGCGCTCTGCCGCAGCTTCAGATGATTCACTCCGAGGGTGTCGCCTACAACCGGATTGATATCGGGACTGCGCGGGACTGCGGTGTATACGTCTGCAACTGCGCAGGGATGAACGCTTCCGCGGTCGCGGAGCAGACAGTGCTTCTGATGATGGGTCTTCTGAAAAATGTGATCGCGGGCGATAAAGCCGTGCGCGCGGGAGGGCAGATCCAGATGAAGGAAGGCTATATGACGCGCGGCGATTTAAAGGAACTCAGGGATTGCCGTGTCGGCCTCATCGGCTTTGGCGATATCGGGAAGTGCACGGCAAAGCTGCTTGCCGCCTACGGAGCACAGACTTTTTATTATAAGAGGACGCCGCTGGGCGCGGGGGAGGAGCGGGAGTACGGCGTTACGTCTCTTTCTCTCGATGAACTGCTTGCGACCTGCGATATCGTAAGCCTTCATCTTCCGGTGACGCCACAGACGGAACGGATGTGTGACGCCGCCTTTTTCGCAAAAATGAAGCAGGGCGCCTGCTTTGTCAATACTTCCCGTGGGGAGCTCGTGGACGATGAGGCACTGATCGGTGCGCTGCACAGCGGACATGTGGCGATGGCGGGTCTTGACACGCTCGATCACGAGCCGGTCGCGCAGGATCATGTGCTTGTGCAGCAGCCGCAGGAGATTGCGGATAAGATTCTGTTCAGCCCGCATATCGGAGGCATCACGGCATCGAGCTTCCGTCGCGGTTACGCGATGATCTGGGAGAACATCGAGAGAATCGCTCGGGGCGAACGCCCGAAGAATGTGAGGTAAGAGGGAGTGGGCTATGTTTATCATCGCGGGCCTGGGCAATCCGGGCAGCAGATACGAAAAGACAAGGCATAATACCGGTTTTCGCGTCATCGACCGGCTGGCCGGACAATATCATATAGAGATGAAGCTGTTAAGGCATCATGCCATCGTGGGGACGGGTCTGATCGAGGGTGTGAAGGTCATGCTGGTGAAGCCGCAGACTTATATGAACGCGAGCGGGGAGAGCATCGGAGAGATCGTGGATTTTTACAAGGTCGATCCGGAGATGGAACTGCTCGTGATTTTTGACGATGTCTCGCTCGAACCGGGACAGATTCGAATCCGTAAAAAAGGCAGCGCAGGCGGACACAATGGTGTCAGGAATATCATTGCGCATCTCGGAACGCAGGTCTTCCCCCGGATCAAGGTTGGCGTCGGCGAGAAGCCGGCGGGCTGGGATCTGGCGGACTATGTGCTGGGCACGTTCCCGAAGGAGGATGAAGAGCGCATGGAAGAGGCCTGCGAGCGGGCGACGCGGGCGGCGGCGCTGCTTCTGACGGACGGCCCGGACAGGGCGATGAATGATTTTAACCAGAGGTGATGCATGGATACCTTTTATGAGCCGCTTCTGGAGCTGGAAGCCTTTTCGCGGGTGCGCGACGCACTCACGAAGGAGGAGGGCCTGCAGCTGATCACCGGCTGTGTGGACTCTCAGAAGACGCATCTGATCTACAGCCTTGGCCGGGACTGGCCGGTGAAGCTGATTTTAACCTACAGTGAATTAAAAGCGAAGGAAATCTATGAGGAGTACCAGACACTGGATGAAGACGTATTTTACTGTCCTCCGAAAGATTTTCTCTTTTCGCATGTCGATATTCAGGGGAAGGAGCTGCTGCGTCAGCGTGTTCTGGCCGTGAGTCGTCTGCTGGAACGCGGGGAGTGCGTGATTGTGACGACGCTCGACGCCTGCATGGCGCCGATGCCGCCGCTTGCAGATCTCAGGCAGAGTATTCTGACCATTGGGACAGGCAGCGTGATCGACATCACGGCGATGAAGACAAAGCTCGTGCGGATGGGTTACGAGCGCACAGGCCAGGTCGAAATGCCCGGTCAGTTTGCGGTGCGCGGCGGCATTATTGATATTTATCCGCTGACGGAGGAGTATCCGCTGCGCGTCGAGCTCTGGGACGACGAGGTGGATTCGATCCGAAGCTTTGACGTGGAGAGTCAACGTTCGCTTGAGAATCTTGAAGAACTGACACTCTATCCGGCGGCGGAGTTTGAAGCGGATGGAAAAGCGCAGGAAGGTGTGAGCCTGCTGGATTATCTGAAAGAATTCCGCGCGCTGGTGTTCCTTGATGAGGCAAACCGTTTACTGGAGAGTGCGGAGGCGGTCGAGAAAGAATATATTCAGAATTATGAGAATCGTGCGGAGAAGGGACAGGTCGATGCCAGGACAGCGCCGGAGATGATTCCCTGCGCCGGGGTGATCGCCAGGCTGAACCACCTGCGCGGCGCGGCGCTCGGAACGCTGGAAACACTTGACCACCGGATCGAGGTGCGCGGCCGCTTCAGTATGGACGCGCGCCAGACGCAGTCCTATAACCAGCATTTCGAACTGCTTTTGCAGGATCTGAAGCGCTGGAAACGGGAGAAATATCGGGTGGTTCTGCTCAGCGCTTCGCGCACGCGCGGGCGGCGGCTGGCTCAGGAGCTGCTGGATGAGGGCTTAAGCGCCTTCTACAGCGAGGAGACAGGGCGCGTTGTGCAGCCCTGTGAGATCATGGTCACACATGGGAACATAAGGCGCGGTTACGAATATCCGCTGATTCGTTTCGCGGTGATCGCCGAGACGGATGTGTTTGGCCGCGAGAAAAAGAAGCCAAGACGGCGGCAGCGCGCTTACGAGGGGCGCGCGATCGGAAATTTCTCTGACCTGTCCGTGGGCGATTATGTGGTACATGAGAACCATGGACTTGGCATCTATCGCGGCATTGAGAAGATCACGGTGGACCATGTGGTGAAAGACTACATGAAAATCGAGTACAGCAAAGGCTCCTTTCTCTATATTCTCGCCACGCAGTTTGACGCGATCCAGAAATATGGAGGTCCGGACAGTGAGAAGACGCCGAAGCTGAATTCGCTGGGCGGTTCGGACTGGAAGAAGACGAGCACCCGTGTCCGCGGCGCAGTGGAGGAGGTCGCAAAGGATCTGGTCGAACTCTATGCGGCCCGTCAGTCGGAAAAAGGTTATGTCTATGGGCCGGACACGATCTGGCAGAAGGAGTTTGAGGAGCTTTTTCCCTACGAGGAGACGGAGGATCAGCAGCGGGCGATCGAGGAGACCAAGGCGGATATGCAGAGCGAGCGGATCATGGACCGGTTGATCTGCGGGGACGTAGGCTACGGAAAGACGGAGGTCGCGCTGCGTGCCGCGTTCAAGGCCGTGCAGGAGAGCCGGCAGGTTGTCTTTCTCGTGCCAACGACGATTCTCGCACAGCAGCATTACAATACCTTCCTGCAGCGGATGAAGAATTTTCCGGTGCGGGTCGAGCTCCTGTGCCGTTTCCGGACGCAGGCAGAGCAGAAAAAGACGGTTGCGGATCTGAAAAAAGGGCTGGTTGACATTGTGATCGGTACCCACCGTGTGCTGTCGAAGGATGTCGAATATAAGGATCTCGGGCTTCTGATTATCGATGAAGAGCAGCGCTTCGGCGTGGCGGATAAGGAAAAGATCAAAAAGCTGCGGACGAACGTGGATGTGCTGTCTCTGTCGGCGACGCCGATTCCGCGGACGCTGCATATGAGCCTCGCGGGGATTCGTGATATGAGCGTTCTGGAAGAGCCGCCTATGGACCGCATGCCGGTGCAGACCTATGTGTGCGAGTATGATGAGGAGATGGTACGCGCGGCGATTCACCGGGAACTGGCGCGCGAAGGGCAGGTTTATTATGTCTATAACCGCGTGGATACGATCGCGGATGTGGCGGCGCGGATCCAGCAGCTGGTGCCGGAGGCCAATGTGGCCTGGGCGCATGGCAGGATGAAGGAGGACAGCCTGGAGCGGATCATGTACAGCTTCATCCAGGGGGAGATCGATGTGCTGGTGTCCACGACGATCATAGAGACCGGTATGGATATTCCCAATGTCAATACGATCATCATCCAGGACGCGGATCGGATGGGTCTTTCCCAGCTCTACCAGCTGCGCGGACGCGTCGGACGGTCGAACCGGACGGCCTACGCCTTTCTTCTATATAAGAGGGATAAGATGCTCAAAGAAGTGGCAGAGAAGCGTCTCCACGCGATCCGCGAGTATTCCGATCTCGGCAGCGGGTTTAAGGTCGCGATGCGCGATATGGAGATCCGTGGCGTCGGTACGCTGCTTGGTGAGCGTCAGCACGGCCATATGCAGGCGGTTGGCTACAGCCTGTACTGCAAGATGCTCAACGAAGCGGTGCTGCGCCTGAAAGGCGATAAGCGGGTGTCGGAAGAGGATTTCGAGACGGTGGCGGACATTCAGATCGATGCCTTTATTCCGGACAGTTATATTCGAAACGAATCGCTGAAACTGGATATTTATCGAAGAATCGCGGCGGTGGAGAGCGAGGAGGAAAAGGAGGATATGCTGGAAGAGCTGATCGACCGCTTTGGCGAACCGCCGACGGCGGTATTGAACCTGCTTGCGATCGCAGTTCTGCGTGGGAAAGCGCATGGACTTTATATCCGGGAGATCCAGGCGAGACCGGATCGGATCACCTTTACCATGTATGAGCGGGCACGCATCCAGGCTGCGCGCATTCCAGAGTTTCTTGAGCGGATGGAAGGAGCTGTGAGCTTCCGGCGCACAGATCCGCCGCAGTTTATATGCAGCCTGCAGAATGGAAAAAAGCGATTTTCGGGTACACTCACCTCAATTACAGGGCAGATTCTTGAGGAG